>NZ_JBNCKS010000018.1:0-62223 GCF_049841635.1 Micromonospora sp. DT44
CCCCACACCCTCGAGCCAACGCACCGAACCGACACCACCCACGCGATAACGGCGGTCGACCAGAACTCGGTCAACCGCCGTTTAACACCAGTCACCTAGGCCGTGTCTTCAGAGGATCTTGGTGGAGGATGACATAGCGCGTCCTTCGATGGCCTGGGTCGGACTCTGGCGTTCGTGCTCTCGGGCGGCAACGTCAACGACTGCACCCGCTTCGGGCACACCATCCCTGAACGCGCCGACCAGCAGGCCAACCGCCACCGACGAGGCACCCGCGGCGGCCGGCCACCGGCGTTCGACAACAGCTCTACAAACGGCGCAACGTCGTCGAACGCTGCTTCAACCGGCTCAAGCAGTGCGGCGCCGTGCGTCTTCGCGACCGCCACGCCAAGCGACCGACGGCGACAACACCCTGATGAGCGTGATGCCTGTGAGTCATCTAGATGACTCACAGGCATCAGGGTCATCAGCATTACCGCCACCGCTCAGCGCCGCGGCCCCGACCGCGCTGATCGCGGCCTCGTTCCGGGCCACCGTCACGATCGCCGCGCTACTCCAGTGGTTGTGAACCTTTGAAGACACGGCCTCGGGCCAGTTCTTATGAGACAGGCCCCGGGAACCCGCCCGACTCGGCCGGTGTCTCTCTGGTGCGGGACACGTCCGTGTGGGAGGGGAGCGCGATGATCACTTGGGGCAGGTTTCTGCTGGGGTCGGTTCTGCTGCTGGCGGGCTGCGGCACGGCCGGCGACGGGCCGGCGACGACTGCCGGCGACGCAACCACTGCGGCGGTCGGCTGCGCGTCGAGGGTCGACACGGGGTCGCTGCCCGACTGGGCGGACGAGGGGTTCCACGGGGACACCCGGATGCCGCACGTCTTCGGCGCACGGGGTGAGATCGTGGCGGTGCTGTTCGGCCACCCGCTGGCGCAGGTCCGACCGGACGCGTCGAGCAACAAGATCCTCTGGGTGGCTCGGCCCGCCACGACCTCGCCGGCCCCGGACGCGTCGACCACGCTGAAGATCACCGCGACGTTGGACGGCACCGACACGAGAGTGACCCACGAGGTCGCCGGAGGGCCGGGGCCTTCGATCATCGACCTGCCCCGAGCGGGGTGCTGGCATCTCGACCTGCGCTGGGCCGGGCGTACCGACACGGTGGATCTCGTCTACGCCGAACGGAAGCAGTGACGGCGGGGAACAACACCTCCCGCCATATCCAACATATACCGCATGGGGGGACTTGCGGCAAGGCCCCCGCTGTGCCGCAGAATGGCCCGTCCAAGGCCATGACCTGCGCAAACGGGAGCCATGAGAATGAACGTGTCGTCGGCGGCGGCCAGTGTGTTCGACCTCCCCGAGAACCTCGCCGCCAAGGCCGACCCGGCGCTCGTCGCTCGGGACGAGGAGCACTTCGCCGTGATCGCGGCGAGCCTTCAGCGGTCGATCGCCGACCTGTCCGACCGCCTGGACGCCGAGCGCCGGGCACCGGCGGGCAAGGGTCGGCAGGCGGTCGTCCGGGACGATGAGGTCCGGCGGCTGACCGCCCGCCTGCGTGCGCTGCGTCGTTTCGGTCTGGATCTATGTCTCGGCCGCATGGTCCACGCGGACGACCCCGATCCCGTCTACATCGGACGGTTCGGCCTCAGCGACGGCGACGGCCGCCGGCTGCTGCTCGACTGGCGTTCACCGGCCGCCGCGCCGTTCTTCGGAGCGACCCACGCCAACCCGATGGGTCTGGCGAGCCGGCGTCGGTACCGCTGGACCCTCGGCCGGATCAGCGACTACTGGGATGAGGTGTTCACCCCGGACGGGTTCGAGGGGCACGCCGCGCTGGACGACCAGTCGGCGTTCATCGCCAGCCTCGGCGGCAACCGGTCGGCCCGGATGCGCGACGTGCTCAGCACCATCCAGGCCGACCAGGACGCCATCATCCGGGCCGGATCCCGCGGCGCGCTCGTCGTCGACGGCGGTCCGGGCACAGGCAAGACCGTTGTCGCCCTGCACCGCACCGCGTACCTGCTCTACTCCGACCCGCGCCTGCGGCAGGGGCGCGGCGGGGTGCTGTTCGTCGGGCCGCACCAGCCCTACCTGGCGTACGTCGCCGACGTCCTGCCCAGCCTCGGCGAGGAGGACGTGCAGACCTGCACCCTGCGGGACCTCGTACCCCAGGGCGCCTCGGCCGTCGCCGAGAGCGACCAGGAGGTGGACCGCCTCAAGTCCTCCCTCGGCCTGGTACAGGCGATCGACGCGGCCGTTCGCTTCTACGAGGAGCCGCCGACGACGGCGCTGACCGTGACGGCCGGCGACACCGACATCCGGCTGAGCGCCGACGACTGGGCCCAGGCGTTCGAGGCGCCCGGACCGGGCACCCCGCACAACGAGGCCCGCGACGAGATCTGGGACGAGTTGCTGAGCATCCTGCTCGGCAGGTACGACGGCGACGAACCCGAGGACCTCGTCCGCGCGTCGCTGCGGCGCGACGCGGAACTCCGTACGACGGTCAACCGCGCCTGGCCGCTGCTCGACGCCGCCGACATCGTCGCGGACCTGTGGTCGGTACCCGCCTATCTGCGCAGGTGCGCCCCCTGGCTCGGTCCCGACGACGTCCGCCGGCTCCAGCGTGCCGACGCCCGCGCGTGGACGGTGTCCGACCTGCCGCTGCTGGACGCGGCGCGACAGCGGCTCGGCGATGCGGAGGCGTCGCGGCGTACCCGCCGCCACGAGGCCACGATCGCCGCCGAACGGGCTCGCATGGCGACGGTCGTCGACGAGCTGATAGAGGCGCACGCCTACGACGACGGCGAGGGCGTGCTGTCGAGCCTGCGCCAACTGGACCTGCAGGACGCGCTTGTCGACGAGGCGGTGCTGCCGGGCGTCGCCGCGGATCTGCTGGCCGGCCCGTTCGCGCACATCGTCGTGGACGAGGCGCAGGAGCTGACCGACGCGCAGTGGCAGATGCTGCTGTCGCGGTGCCCGTCGCGCAGCTTCACGATCGTCGGGGACCGGGCCCAGGCCCGGCACGGATTCACCGGGTCGTGGCGGGAACGGCTCGCCCGCGTCGGGCTCGACGAGGTGACCCTGACCTCGTTGACCGTCAACTACCGAACGCCCCGGGAGGTCATGGCGCGGGCCGAACCGGTCATCCGGGCCGTACTCCCGGACGCGAACGTGCCGACCTCGATCCGCGGCAACGGGATCCCCGTCACCCACGCGTCGGTGCGCGACCGGGACGCGATCGTCGACGGCTGGCTCGCGGAGCACGCCGAGGGGATCGCCTGCGTCATCGGCGACCCCACGTTCCGGCCGGCGACGAATCGCGTCCGGTCGCTGAGCCCGGAACTGTCCAAGGGGCTGGAGTTCGACCTGGTCGTCCTCGTGGACCCGGAGGCGTTCGGTGAGGGCGTCCAGGGGGCGGTCGACAGGTACGTCGCGATGACGCGCGCGACCCAGCGGCTCGTCGTGCTCACCGATTAGGCTGCCGGGCGTGCCGGACGACGTGCGGAAGGCGGCAGCGCACAACAACGCGCAATGGTGCGAGGTGGTGTGCGCCAGCCACGGGCTGGTCGGCCGGACCGACGCTGACGCGTGGTCGGTGCCCCGCCGCTCCCCGCCCTGGTATCCGGACGCGGTCACCCTGCGCCCCGGCGTCGACCCCGAAGCGCTGCTCGCGCGGATCGACGACGGGGCCGGCGCGTCGGTGAAGGACAGCTTCGCCGACCTCGACCTGGCGGCGTACGGGTTCCGGGTCCTCTTCGACGCGCAGTGGATCCACCGCCCGCCCACCGAGCCGCCGGCCGGCCCGCCGCTCACTCCGGTCACCACCGGGCACGGGCTGGCGGCCTGGGCGAGCGCGCACGGCGGTGGGGAGCTGTTCCGCCCGGCGTTGCTGGCCGACCCGCGCATCCGGGTGCTGGCCCGCTATGACGAGAACGGCACGGTCATCGGCGGTGCGGTGGTCAGCGGCGACGACCCGTGCGGCGTCTCCAACCTGTTCAGCAGCACGGACGACGCGGACGAGATCTGGCGTGCGGTCGTCGTCGCCCGACCCGGCGTACTCCTGGTCGGCTACGAGTCCGCGCCGGACCTGCCCCCGGCCCGCCGAGCCGGCTTCCTCCCCCTCGGCCCTCTGCGCGTCTGGCTCCGGTGATCATGAAGTTATTGACGTGACACGCCGACACCGAGGGCAATAACTTCATGATCACCGGGAGCGGGCGGGTCACCGGGAGCGGGCGGGTCACCGGGAGCGGGCGGGTCACCCCAGGCGGGTCAGGTCTTCCGGGGTCAGGTTTAGGGACGCGGCGGCGATGTTCTCCTCCAGGTGTGCCGGGTTGCTGGTGCCGGGGATGGCGAGGACGTGCGGGCCCTGGTGCAGGGTCCAGGCCAGGCGTACCTGCGAGGGGGTGACGCCGTGGTCGCGGGCGACCGCCTCGACGGCCACGTCCGGCGCGGCGGTCGCGCCCGCCTCCCGGGACGTTCCGGCCAGCGCGAAGAACGGCACGTAGGCGATTCCCCGCTCGCCGCAGGCCCGGACGAAGGCGTCCTGTTCACGGTAGGCGTCCACGCCGTAGTTGTTCTGCACGCAGACCACGGGCGCGACGCCGGCCACCTCGTCGAGTTGCTCGGACCGGACGTTGGACAGCCCGAGGTGCCGGATCAGCCCGGCGTCGCGCAGCTCGGCCAGGGCGCCGAACCGCTCGGCCAGCGGCACCGCCCCCGGCCCCCGGCCGAGCCGTAGGTTCACCACGTCGAGCTGGTCGCGGCCGAGACGACGCAGGTTCTCCTCGACCTGCGCGCGCAACTGCGCGGGATCGACCGCCTCGTGGAACCCGTCCACCGGGTCGTACCCGAAGCCGACCTTGGTCACGATCACCAGATCCTCCGGGTACGGCGCGAGGGCGGCGTGGATCAGCTCGGTGGCGTACCGGGCGGGACCGGTGCCCACCCGCAGGGTTCCGCCGGGCGAGACGTAGAACGCGGCCGTGTCGATGTGGTTGACGCCCAGCTCCACGGCGCGGCGCAGCAGCGCGATCGCGCGCTCGCGGTCGGGGTTCGCGGTGATCCGCATCGAGCCGAAGCCCATCCGGCGCACGGTGCGGTCGCCCAGGGTCCAGGTGCCCGCCGCGGCGGCGGTGATCTCGTCGGTTGGCATCGGGCGACCGTAGCCAGCACGGGCGCGCGGCGCACTCGGCCGCGCGCCCGATACCGGTACGCCCTGATCCGGGCTAGTTTTGTCGTGCTGCCGACGCCTGCTCGGCGACGGCCTCGTCCGACTCCCGATCGGCGGCGCGCGGCGGGCGCAGCGCCGGCACCAGCGCCAACGTCGGCAGGAGCAGCAGCGGCACCACCAGCAGCGCCCGCAGGATGCCGACGTGGTCGCCGAGCAGCCCCAGCAGCGGCGGGCCACCCAGGAAGGCCGTGTAACCGATCACGGCGACGACGCTGACCCGTACCGCCGCGTGCGCCTCCTCGTCGGCCGCCGCGCTCATGCCGACGGGGAAGCCGAGTGACGCGCCGATCCCCCACAACGCGACGCCGACGATGGCCACCGGTCCCGAGCCGGCCAGCACGGCCAGCGTCGCGCCGGCGGCGGCGAGCAGGACGGTGCCGGTGAGGACCGGCACCCGCCCCCAACGGTCCAGCGCGACCGTGCCGGCGGTGCGACCGAGGGTCATGCCGACGACGAACACGCCGAAGACCGCCGCACCGGCCGCCTCGCTCAGGTCCCGGCCGTCCACGAACGCGACCGCCAGCCAGTCGTTGGCGCTGCCCTCGGTGAAGGCCGCCACCAGCACGAACAGCCCGATCAGCAGGGTGCGCGGCTCGCGCCAGGCGGCGAGCTGGGCCCGCCGACGGCCGGCCGGGCTGGTGTCCGTCGGCCCGTTGGCCGCGTCCACGACGGGCTGCGGCAGGTACGCCCGGGACGCGAAGACGGTGCCGACCAGGACCACCACGGCCACCACGGCGAGGTGCGCGCCCACCGGCACGTCCAGGCGGGCCGCCCCGGCGCCGACGCCCGCGCCGGCCACCGACCCGAGGCTCCAGGCCGCGTGGAAACGGGGCATGACGGTACGCCCCAACCGACGCTCCACGGCCGCGCCCTCGACATTCATCGCCACGTCACACGCGCCGGAGCCGTAGCCGAAGGCGACCATCCCCAGCGCGACGACGGCGGCCGAACCGGCGACCGTCGCGCCCAACCCGGCCACGATCAGGCCCACCGCGACCAACACGGTGGCGAGGGTGACCGTGCGGGCGGAGCCGAGGCGCTGGGCGAGCAGCCCGGACGTCGGCATGGCGAGCAGCGCGCCGACGCTCAGCGCGAGCAACAGCAGCCCGAGGCGGCCGGCGGACAGGTCCAGCGCCTCCCGGACGGCCGGTACCCGGGAGAACCAGCTACCGACGGCCAGGCCGTTCAGGGTGAAGGTCAGGGCGACGCCGTTGCGGGCGAGCACGACGGCCCGCGCCGGCGCGGTGGCGTCCGGGGCGACGGCGGGACTGGTGGGGGCACTCAAGGGGTGTTCCTCTTCCTGGGGGGTGATCTCCTGGCACGATCGCACACCTGAGAGCGCTACCACCACAAGCGGGCCCCGCCCCTTACCGCAAGCCCGCAGGTCGGGGGATGATGGCTGGCAGGCGCACGCCCACGGGGGGCGGGCGTCGTCGGGGAGGACGCGATGACGGCAGCGGCACAGCGGCCAGCCACCCTGGAGGACGTCGCCCGGGCCGCCGGAGTGTCCCGGTCCACCGCCTCGCGGGTGATCGCCGGCACCGGGTTCGCCTCGCCGGCCGCCCGGGCACGGGTGGTGACGGCCGCCGACCAGCTCGGCTACGTGCCCAACCCGGCCGCGCGCGCACTGGTGCGCGGCGGCGGCGTGCGGCTGGTGGTGGCCGCCCTGGGGACCAGCGCGGCCGTGCTGGACGACCCGTACGTGGACCGCGTGGTCGGCTCGGCCGCCCGGGTGTGCGCGCCGGCCGGCGTCGGGGTGGCCCTGCACTGGCTGGCGCTGGGCGACCCGCACGGCCTCGACCAGCTCGCCGCCGACCGCAGCGTGTGCGGGGTCGTGCTGGTCAACACCACCGAGGACCTGCTGGCGGCCGCACCCCGGGCGCTGCACGGCCGGATCGCGTCGATCGGCATCGGCTCGGCCACGGTGCCGTCGTTCGACGTCGACAACACCACCGGCGCGGGCGCGGTGTTACGCCACCTGTACGGCACGGGCCGCCGCCGGATCGCCATGGTGACCGGTCCGCGGTGGCTGCCGTGCGCGCAGCGGCCGGTGCGGGCGTACCGCCACCTGATGCACGAGGCCGGCCTGCCGGAGCGGGTCGTGTGGGGGGACTTCACGGCGGCGCGGGGCCGGGAGGCGGCCGGTGAGGCGCTGCGGCGCTGGCCGGACGTCGACGCGATCTACGCGATCAGCGACGAGACGGCCCTCGGGGTGATCGCGGCGCTGCGTGAGGACGGCGTCCGGGTGCCCGGTGACGTCGCGGTGGCCGGCTTCGACGACATCCCGCTGGCCGGCATGACCGCGCCGGCACTGACCACCGCGAGCCACCCCGTGGGCCGGATCGCCGCCGCGGCGGCCGCCGCCGTGCTGGCCGGTCGCCCGGGAGCGCCGGTGACGCTCTTCCCGTCCGACCTGGTGGCCCGCGACAGCGCCTGAACGGCCGCCCGGTTAACGGGCGGCCGTCCGGGTAACCGCCTCGCACCTCTCGTCGACCGCGAGGAGTTGGTGGCCCGTGTCCGACCCCGCGCCGCCGAGCCGGGAGCCCGCACAGGGTCATCGGCACGGCCGGTTGACCACACGCCCACACCCGCCGGTGGTGAGCGGGCCGACCGGCATCGTGCCGCTGCCCGGCGGTGACGGTGGCCGGCCCGCGATGGCGTACGTGCCGGAGCCGGCCGCCGACGGGGCCGCGTACCGGCTGGTGGTGCTCCTGCACGGGGCGGGTGGTTCCGCGCGGCACGGACTGGACCTGCTGCTCGCGGAGGCGGACGCGCACCACCTGCTGCTGATCGCCCCGCAGTCGTCGGCGACCAGTTGGGACCTGATCGCCGGTGGCCTCGGGGTGGACGTCGGGCACATCGACGCGTTGCTGGCCAGCGCGTTCGACGGCTACCCCGTACGCGGGGTCACGCTCGGCGGATTCTCCGACGGGGCGTCGTACGCGCTCTCGCTGGGGCTGGCCAACGGCGACCTGGTCGACGCGGTGCTGGCCTTCTCCCCCGGCTTCGCCGCGCCGCCGGTCGTCCGTGGGCGACCACGGATCTTCGTCTCGCACGGGGTGAACGACCCGGTGCTGCCCGTCGACGTGTGCAGCCGCCGCTTCGTGCCGCACCTGCGCGGCATCGGCTACGACGTCACCTACGAGGAGTTCCCCGGCGGGCATGATCTGCCCGCGGGAATCCGCGCGAGGGCCACCGGGTGGCTAACCGGGTGACCCTCGGTGTCGGTCAGACGGCGGGTAGGCCGAGGGCCGCGTCCACGCGGGCCAGGACGGCGACGTCGTCGTCGGGGTGCACGCCCCGCAGCAGGTCGATCGCCGTCGCCCGGACCTGGCCGATGATCATGGCGAGGGGGAGGGTCTGGGTCGACCCGAAGAGCTGCCCGGCGGTACGGACGGCAGCCAGCGCCGCCTCGTCCGCCCGCAGGGCGTGCCGGTCGGCGACCTCCTCCTGCCCGTCCAGGTCGGCGGCGAGCGCCGCGCCGGCCTCCCGGACCGCCTCCACCAGGCAGCGCAGCGCGTCGCCCAGCTCGGGCGGGTTGGGGGTACGCAGTCGACTGAGCGTCACGCCCGCGCGGGCGAGCACCCGGACGTTGCGGACCACGTAGTCGATCTGCCGGACCGACTCGTCGACCGACCGCAACCGGCCGATGTGCCGGCGTCGGCGCACGTTGAGCCGCAGCGCCTCACCGGCGGCGAGCACGCCGTCCCGCAGCCCGTCGACCCGGGCGTCCATGCTCCGGGCGCGCGCCAGGGCGGCCACCGCCGCCGTCTCGTCGCGCCCGTCCAGCGCGTCGGCGATCTCGCCCAGCAGACCGGCCAGCTCGTCGAACGTGCGCCGCACCTCGGCGGCCAGCGGCGCGAGCGGGTGCCGGGCGTCGGCGAGGAGGCTGACGGCGAGCGCCACCGCGCCGCCGATCAGCGCGTCGACGAAGCGGAACGGCACCAGCGACCCGTCCGGCGGCGCGACCACCACCAGGTAGAGCGCGGAGACGGCGGCCTGTACGAGAGTGACGCCGGTGGCGCCGAAGGCGACCGCGAGCAGGACGGTGAGCAGGATGACCGTGCAGACCGTCCACGTGCTGCCGGGGCCCAGCGCCTGCACGACCAGGTCCGCGACGAGCACCCCGGCGGCCACCCCGAGCACGACCTCGACGGCCCGCCGGATGCGCTGCCCACGGGCCTGACCGAGGACGATCAGCGCGGCGGCCGGCGCGAAGAACGGCTGCGGATGCCCGAGCAGGCGGGTGGCGAGCAGCCAGGCCACGGTCGCCGCGACGGTCGCCTCCAGCACCGGCCGCCACCCCTGCCGCAACCGATGGCCGGCGACCCGCAGGCCCGCGAACCACGTCATCGCCACCTCCCACCGGTCGACCGACGCGTTGTGCGGCCGTCAGCGATCACCGGCGTCCGCCGGCTCGCTCTCCGCGATCGTCCACCATCGGCCGGCGGAGCCGCCTACCGGGCCGCCCTCCGGTCACCCGCTCCGCCGATCCCGGGCCGGGCCCGCCGCGCTGCGCCTCACACCGGGCAGCGCCGCCCTGCGGAGCATGACCTGGTGCACCGACCGGCGACCGCCGGCAGGGTGAAAAACGGCGGCGCTCCGGCAGGCCGGGGGCGCAATGCTCCAGTCTATTCTTCGGGGCCACTCTCGGCCTCGGCCAAATACGACAGTCCGCCGGTACAATCGGCGACTACCTTGTGACCAATCGCTGACTGCTAATGGTGAATTGGATCACACACACTGAGCGCATGAACAGGAGCATGAACCGCGGTAGGGCACTCCGCGTCGCGGTGTGCCTCCTTCTTCTCGCCGCGTTGAGCGGCTGCATGCAACTCAACATGGGGCTCACCGTGAACGCCGACGACACGGTCGACGGGCAGTTGCTGCTGACCGCCCAGAAGTCGGTGCTGAGCTCCCAGAACAAGAACATCCCGGCCGCGTTCGCCGAGCTGCGCAAGAACATTCCGGCGCTGCCTCCCGGCGAGGAGACGGGCTACGAGGACAGCAAGCTCTTCGGCGCACAGATCAATTATCGCAAGGCGCCGCTGGCGGGCTTCGACAGCGAGAGCGTCAAACTGGTCCGGGACGGCGACTTCTACCGTTTCACGTTACCGCTGGATCCGAAGAAATACGGCGGGAAAGCCGCCCAGCAGAATCCTCAACAGCAGCAGGCCTTCCTCAAGCTGATGTCGTTCGAGATCTCGGTGACCTTTCCCGGACGGGTGATCGACACCAATGGCACCGTCAACGGTCGATCGGTCACCTGGAAGGTCGACTCCAACCAGGACAAGCCGATGGAATTGCGCGCCGTCGCCGAGGCGCCGCCGCGCCCCTCGGCCTCGCCGGCAGCCGCCGACACCGACTCGGGTGGTTTCCCGTGGCTGCTGGTCGTCGGCGGCGTGCTCCTGCTGCTCGTCCTCACCGCTGTGGCCGTACTCCTGTTGCGTCGCCGTCGCTCGACGGCGCCGGCGGCAGCCGGTCCGACCGCGACCGGCCCGACCGCGCCCGGCCCGACCCCGCCGGGGCCGCCCGCCGGCGCGCCCGGGCCCGGCTGACGCATCCGGTGGCCGGCGTCCGCCGGCCGCGTTCCCGCTCCGGCCGCCCCACGACGACGGCGACCGGCGTCGGCGCTCCCCGCGCGGGAGCGCCGGCCTCACCACCACCACATCCCGGTCGCACCACTGCAGAAAAGGGGGGATCGCCGTGAACGATCTCTTCACCTGGGCAGCCCTGGGCGGTCTCGCCGGAGCGAGCGCCGCCACCCTGCTGGCCACCAACGTCATCGGCGGGTTGATCGGTCCGAGCGGCGACAAGCTCCGCAAGTGGATCGCCATCGCCATCGCCCTGCTGCTGTCCTACCTCACGGCGGCGTTCGCCGACGAGGTCGGCGGCGAGAAGTGGGTCATCGCGTTCTTCAACGCGCTGGTGATCTTCTCCGCCGCGCTTGGCGTGAACCAGTTCCCGCCCGGCAACCGACAGGCCACACCCACCCAGCTCGCGAGCGGTCGCGAGCCCCGCGTCTTCCGCTCCTGGGTCTGAGGGGGTGTCGTCATGATCTTCGGAATCCTCAGCGCGGTGATCCAGATGGCTGCCGGCGCCGTCTTCGGCCTCCTGGCCGGCGGGCCGGTCGGCCTGCTCGTCGGGGCCGTCGTGGGCCTGCTGGTCGGGGCCGTGTTCGGCTGGGCCGTCACCTCCGCCGGGGTGTACGCCCCGGACGCCCGCGGCATCGTCCTCTTCGTCGTCGACCACACGTGGAGCCTGCTCAACACGGTGGTCGGGGCCGTCTACCTGGTCGTGCACCTTATCTTCGGGCACTCGTTGGACCGGCCCACGTCGACCGCCAGCGGCCGGGTCTGCGTGGTGGAGGGGGTCTCCCCGCGCTACGCCACCACCATCGGCACCGTCTGCGCGGGCTCCAACTCCGGCATCCAACGCCACGAGGACGTGCACATCTTCCAGGCGCGACTGCTCGGACCGCTGTACATCCCGCTGGTGCTGGCGAACTACGCGCTCTTCACGATCGCGCCGATCTGGCTGATCTACCACGACCACACCAACGCGCCGATCAACCGGTTCACCCGCTACTTCGAGATCGGCGTCTACCCGCACGTGTGGAACGAGGCCATCGCGTACCGCATCCAGGGGACCCCGCCGCGATGACCATTGACGGGCGCGGACCGATCGAGACGGCCACCGCCGAGCTGGTCGAATGGCTGACCGGCGCGGCGGGGGAACCCGTCCCGATCGGTCCACCCCGCGCGGGCGGCGACGCCGAGGGGCTGACCCTCTGGCCCCTCGAACTGCGCCCGGCCCAGCAGACCCGCTCCAGCGGCGCGGTCCGCGAGCCGTACCGGTTCACAGTCCGCTACCTGCTCAGCGTGGCCGGTCCGGCCGGGCTCGCCGTGCTGGACCGGGTGCTCGCCGCCACGACCCGGGACGGCCGCTACCCGGTGGTGCTGGAGGCCGGAGCGGCGGCGCTGTGGCACGCGCTGGACGCCGCGCCCCGCCCGGCGCTGCTGATCGACGTACCGGCTCAGGTGGACCACCCGACACCGGCCGCGCCCCCGGTCCTGCAACCGCTGCGGCTGCGTCAGGTCGCGGTGCGCGCCCTTGCCGGCCGGGTCGTCGGCACGCAGGACCAGCCCCTCGCCGCCATGCGCGTCGAGGTGCCCGGTACGGCGTCCGCGACCCGCACCGGGCCCGACGGCCGCTTCCTGATCGCCGGGGTTCCGCACGACCCCGAACACCCTCATCCGGTACGGCTGCGACTGAGCGGTCGCGGGCTCGTGCTCACCGCCGACGTGGACGCGGACGACGACGACATCGTCATCGTCTGCGCTCCACCGACCCACTGACGCCCACCCCGCACAGGAGGACCGATGCCCAGCTATTTCTCCCCCGGCATCTATGTCGAGGAGGTCCCCAGCGGCGCCCGACCGATCGGCCCGGTGAGCACCAGCATCGCCGCGTTCGTCGGCGTCGCCCCGAACCGCGACGCCCACCTGGGCAAGGCCGTACCGGTCAACAACTGGACCGAGTTCCTGCGGCTCTTCGCCGACGGCGACCAGGTCGAGAGCACCCCGCTGGCCCGGGCCGTCTTCGGTTTCCTGGACAACGGGGGCGCGCGCTGCTGGGTGGTCAACGTCGGCGACGGCGGCGCGATCACCGGCACCGGCAAGCAACGCGGCGGCCTGCAACTGCTGGAGGCCGTCGACGAGATCTCCATCATCGCCGCTCCGGGCTTTTCCGACCCGGTGTCCCACGACGCGCTGATCAGCATGGCCGAGCGGACCCGCACCATGGTGGCGATCTGCGACCCGGCCCCGGACATCGACGACATCTCCGCGCTGACCCGGGTCGCCACCCCGGCCTCCGGCAAGCCGCCGAAACCCGCCGAGGGTGCGGGCCCTGCCGCTGGTCCGGGCGGCGGGGAGGGACCGCCGGCGTACCGGCCCCGGCAGTCCGAGTTCGCCGCGTTCTACTACCCGTACCTGCAGGTGCGTGACCCGATCAGCGGCGAGTTGGAACTGACGCCGCCGAGCGGACACCTGGCCGGCATCTGGGCCCGCACCGACGCCCTGCGCGGCGTGCACAAGGCGCCGGCCAACGAACCGGTCCGTGGCGCGGTCGACCTCGGCTACCGGGTCACCCGCCCCGAGCACGACGTGCTCAACCCCAAGGGTGTCAACGTGATCCGCTACTTCGCCGGCGAGGGCATCCGCGTCTGGGGCGCCCGTACGCTCGCCGCCGAGGCCAGCGAGTGGCGCTACCTCAACGTCCGGCGACTCAGCATCGCCATCGAACAGGCCATCGCCAACGGCACCCGGTGGATGGTCTTTGAACCGAACGACTTCACCCTCTGGCGCTCGATCCGGCGCGACATCGGGGCGTTCCTCACCCGGGTGTGGCGCGACGGCGCGCTGCTGGGGCGCAGCGCCGAGGAGGCGTTCTTCGTCAAGTGCGACGAGGAGACCAACCCGCCGGACGTCCGCGACGCTGGCATGGTGATCGCCCACATCGGCATCGCCGTCGTCAAGCCCGCCGAATTCGTGGTGTTCAAGCTCAGCCAGTGGGCCGGCGGCGCCGAGACCGAGACGATCGGAGGCTGACATGGCCACTCCCGCCACCCCGCAGCCCGGCGCGCCCGGCGACCCGTACCGGGTCTACAACTTCCGGCTGCTCCTCAACGGCGTCACCAACGGCCACTTCACCGAGATGAGCGGGCTGGAGGTGAACATTCCCGGGCAGCCGTACCGGGAGCACGGCCCCGGACCGACGCGGATGGTCCCCGGCCAGGCCGAGTACGAGCCGGTGACACTGCACTTCGGCCTCACCGCGTCCCGCGAGCTGTGGGACTGGGTGAACGCCACCGCCAAGGGCACCCTCAGCCGCCGCAACGTGTCGGTGGTGCTGCTCGACGCGGCGGGCACCGCCGAGGTGCTGCGCTGGAACCTGATCGACGCGTGGCCCACCCGGTGGCGCGGAGCGCACCTCAACACGGTGAGCCACGAGATCGCCATCGCGTCGCTGACGCTGCGCTACGAGGGCCTCGAACTGGAGGCCGGCGGTGCCGCCGCGCCGACGCCCGCGTAGCTGGCTGGCCGGTCGCCTCCGCTCGGTGGCCGGCGCGGTGCAGCGCCTCGCCGGACGCGTCGACAACCCGACCGCCGAGCCGGAACATCCGGCCGAGCCGCCGCGTCGTTTCGGCGAGCCGCCGCAGCATTGGGTGGACCTGGTCGCCGCGCACGCCCCCGGCCTGCTCCGTGAGCTGGACCTCGACGTCGACCAGGCCGCGCCGACGCGGGACGGGACTCCGCCGGGCGCGACGCCATCGCGGCGGCCGGACCGCTCGGGCGACCCGGTCAACCCGGCGTTCCGACCGGTCGCCAGTCGGACCGGCCGACCGGTGGCGGGTCGGACCGACCGGCCGGTCGCCGCCGCCCACGGCCGGCCCGGCGACCCGCACCCGCGCGCCCGACCGGGCGGCGCTGGTGAGCACGCCCACCCTGGTCCCGGGGCGGGCGGTCCCGGACACCTGGACGGCGGCTCCGAACGACGGCTTCCGATCATTCGACCAGCGATCCCGGACGGCGCGACGTCGTCGAGCGGAACGCCCCGCTCCAACGGCTCCGCGTCGGCGGACGGGCGTGACATCGCGGCGAGCGTCGGCAGGCCGATCCGCGCGCCCGGCGTCGCTTACCCCGGAGAGGCGGTCGCCACCCCCGATAGCGCGCCACCTGTGCCACCCGGCGAGATCGTGGGAGGTCTCGGCACGTCCACGAGCGCTTTTCCTCGACGCTCCGCTCCGGACGCCACGACGGCGCGGCACGGACACGGGAGGGTGGCCGGCCCGTCCTGGCCCGCGCTGCCGGACGAGCCGACCGGGCCGGCCCGGCTCGGGGAGCACCCCACCGAAGAGCGGCCCCACGCCGGCCACCATCCCGAACAGCACAGCGACCGGCTCCCCGACCAACGGGCCGGGCGGCTCCCCGAGCACCACCTCCGTGGACGCTCCCGGCAGTTGCCCGAGCACCACGCGAGCCGGTTCCCTGACCAGCAACGGACGGACCGGTATGCAGGGCCGGAGGGGCCTACGCAGCACGACGCACCGCGCCAGCACGCCCGGCCGGACCGCGACCAGCGCGCCGATGGGCGGCGCGGGCGGCGCGGCGGCGAGGTCGGGCGGTGGGACGCTCGACCGGGGTACGGGACGGGCACCGCCGAGGTCGACAGCGCCGGGCACTGGCCGGTGAGCGCGCCGTTCCCGTCGGCGGCCGTCGCGCCCGGCGTGGACCCGTGGCCGGCTCTACCGGATGACGGACCGCTGTGGACGGTGCCCGGCGCGGCGCTCGACGCGGGCCACGAGCGCCGGCTCGACCGGGAGCAGGCGGGCGGCTGATGGAACGCGTGGCCTTCCTCATCGACTCCACCGGCGAGCGGGTGGACTGCCTGCTCAACCCGGAGACCGTGCAGGTGACCCGGCTCGCCGGCGTACGCCATCGGGGTGCGGGCGGCGCGCAGCTCACCGGTTCCGGTCTGGCCGACGACCCGCTGGTCTTTACCGGCGGTGGCCGTACGGAGTTGGTGCTGGATCTGCTCTTCGATGTCGACTTCGTCCAGGCGCAGGTCCGCCCCACCGACGTACGGATGCTGACGCGACCGTTGTGGATGCTGGCGGAGAACTCCGACGTCGAGCACGGCTGGCTGCGTCCGCCGCTGGTCCGGCTGGTCTGGGGCAAGACGTGGAACGTGCCGGGCGTGATCGTGGCGGTGGCCGAGCGGTTCGACGCGTTCACCGGTACCGGCTCGCCCCGGCGCTCCTGGCTGCGACTGAAGCTGGTCCGGACCGCCGAGAGCGCCGACCAGGCGCAGGCCGGCTTCGCCGAGGAGCTCGCCGCAGCGAGTACGCCGGTCGCCGCACCGGGCAGCGCCGTGGTCGCGGCCGGCGACGGCGCGACCGAGCCGGGCCACGCCGGTGTCCGTTTCGACCTGCTGGCCAACGATGCGCTCGGCTCGCCGCTGCGGTGGCGGCTGCTGGCCGAGCACAACCGGATCACCGACCCGCTCGCGGTGCCGGCCGGTACGACCCTCGCGGTGCCCCCCGTCGGCTCGGGCGGCTCCGCGCCGGAGTCGACGCTCGGCGCGATGGCACGGGCCGGCGGGTCGTTCGTGGACGCCTCGATCGCCGCCGCCGCGAGCTGGGCCGCCTCGATCGCCTCCGCGACCGGTGCCGGCCCGACCGCAACGGCCGCCGCGACCGGGGCCGGCCCGACCGGAACAGTCGCGGGGGGTACGCCGTGACCAGCGTGGCGCCCCGGGCGCTGACCGTCCTGCTCGACGGCGTCGAGCTGAACGCCGTGGCCCGCCAGCGGATCCGCTCGCTGCGGGTGGCCGCCCGGCTCGACCAGCCGACCCAGGCCGAGTTGGTCCTCGCGACCGCCGCCGGCACTGCGGCGCTCGACCCGGCCGTGCGCCCCGGCGCGACCCTCGACGTGCGGCTCGCCGACCACGCCGACGCGCTGTTCGTCGGGGAGGTGACCTGCGTGGAGGTCGAGTACGCCGCCGATGGCGCGGTCGTGCTGCGGCTGCGGGCGTACGACGCGCTGCACCGGCTGCGCAAGCGGCAGGACCTGCGGGTCTTCACCTCGGTGACGGCGGCGGAGCTGGCCCGGGACCTGTGCGGCGGGGTGGGGCTGACCGTGGCGGCCGAGGACGACGGCCCACGGCTGGAACGGTTGGTCCAGCACCGGCACAGTGATCTGGAGCTGCTCTGCGAGGTCGCCGGGCGGGCGGGGCTGCACCTGGCCGCCGACGGCGACGGCGTACGACTGGTGACCCTCGCCGGCTACGGTGAGCCGGTCCCGCTGATCCTCGGCGCGGGTGTGCACACCCTGCGGCTGTCCACGAACGCGGACCAGGCCAGCGGCGCGAGCGTCGCGTTGGGGTGGCATCCGCAGCGGGCCGAGCCGATCAGCCAGCGGGCCGACGAGGCGCGCTGCGGCCGGCCGGCCGGTGACCGTCCGGACCCGGCCGACGTGGGGGCCGACGGCGTCCGCACCGCCGTCGACCAGCCGGGACGCAGCGACGACGAGGTGGCCGCGTTGGCCCAGGCGCGACTGGACCTGCGCGCTGCCGCCTTGTCCACCGCCGAGGGGGTGGCCGAGGGTGATCCGGCGCTGCGGCCGGGCCGGCGGATCGCCCTGGCGGGGGTGCCCGACCCCCTCGCCGGGGCGTACGTGCTGACCGAGGTGGTGCACACCGTGGACGGCGAGGGGCACCTCACCCGGTTCTCGACCGTGCCGCCGGCCGTGCCGTCCTCGCCGGTCGGCGGCGCGGTCGTCACCCTCGGCACCGTGACCGACGTGGCCGACCCGGACGGGTTGGGCCGGGTACGGCTGACCCTGCCCGCGTACGGGGACCTGGACGCCGGTTGGCTCGGCGTGCTCTGCCCGGGTGCGGGACGCGGCAAGGGTCTGGTGGCGCTCCCCGATCCGGACGACACCGTGCTGGTGGTGTTGCCCGGCGGCGAGCCGGCCTCGGGCATCGTGCTGGGTTCGCTGTTCGGGGCCGTCGAGCCGTACGACGCGGGCATCGACGACGGTCGGGCCCGGCGCTGGACGCTGCGCACGGCCGGCGGACAGTCAATCGTCGTGGACGACGTCCAGCGCAGCCTGCGGCTCGGCACCGAGGGCGGCAGTTGGCTGGAGCTCACTCCCGACCTGGCCACCCTGCACGCGGCGACCGACCTGGTGATCTCCGCACCGGGCCGGGCCATGGTGGTCCGCGCCCGCAGCGTGGACTTCCTGCACGCCGAGGCGACCGAGGACCCGACCACCGCGGCGCAGCAGGCCCGTTCGCTCGCCCGCGCCCACCACGAAGGAGGCGGCTGATGCGTTGGATCCACCGCGACTCGCTGATCGCCTGTGATCACGACGGCCGGGTCGAGAACCAACCGTCGCAGCGGTGGGTGACCGTCACCGCCGTGCCGGTGCTGGTGGACGACGACCCGGAGGGACGGAAGATCGTCGCCTGCCCGAACTATGGCCCGACCATCAAACCGTGCGCGAAGACGCTGACCGTCCGCGTCGGCTACAGCGACTGGCTCCGCGTCGACGGACACCGGGTGGTGCTGTCGCACCTGGAGGGGTTCACCGACGGCACACCGCCGGACGCGGTCCACCACACCGTCCGCGACCCCCGGCAGCGCTTCCTGGGGGCGGACCGGTGAGGGCGTTCCGCTTCGTCGGGGCCGGCTTCGACGCCGGCCGGGGCGGCGGGTTGGCGCTCACCGTCGCCGGTGGCCTGGCCATGACCGAGGGCGACGAGAGCGTACGCCAGGCGCTGTTCCTGCTGTTGTCGACGACGCCGGGCGAGCGGCTGATGCGGCCCGGGTACGGCTCGCGGCTGCACCGGTTGATCTTCGCGCCCAACGACGACACCACGGCCGGGCTGGCGATCCACTACGTGCGGCAGGCCATCGCCCGCTGGGAGCCCCGGGTCGAGGTCATCGACGTCGACGCGGGGCCGGACCTGGACGACGCGTGGCGGCTGGTGATCCGGCTGGACTACCGGGTTCGGGCCAGCCTGACGCCCGGTCAGTTGGTGTTCTCCGTGGATCTGCTCCCCGCCGACGACGAACCGGGAGAATCTTCATGACGCTGCCCGTGCCGCACCTGGACGACCGGGGGTTCCTCGACCTCGTCACCGAGGCCCGTGAGCGGATCCGCCAGTCCTGCCCCGCGTGGACCGACCTGTCGGCGCACGACCCCGGCATGGCGCTGGTGGAGGCGTTCGCGCACCTGACCGAGGTGATGATCTACCGGCTGAACCAGTTGCCGGAGAAGGCGTACGTGCAGTTCCTGAACCTGCTCGGGGTGGCGCGGCACGCGCCCACCGCGGCCTGGGCGGACGTGGTGTTCAGCCGCGCCGGCGCCGACACCTCGGCGGTGCGGATCCCGGCCGGGCTGCGGGTCGCGGCGGCGCGTGGCGCCGATCCCCGGCCGGTCGTCTTCGTCACCACCGAGCCGGCGATGCTGCCGGCCGGCGAGTCCTCGGTGACCGTCCGGATGCACCACTGCGAGCCGGTGGACGCGGAGCTGCTCGGTCTCGGCACCGGCCAGCCGGGGCAGGTGCTGCGCGCGGCCCGCGCGCCCCTGGCCCACACCGGCGAGCCGCTGGACCTGCTGCTCGGGGTGGAGGTGCCGACCGGCTCGGTGGAGCTGGGGGCGGCCGCCCGCGAGCACGAGGGCCGCACGTTCGAGATCTGGCAACCGGTGGACAGCTTCGCCGGGCTCGGCCCGCAGGCCAAGGCGTACCTGGTGGACCGCTGCTCGGGCACCGTCACCTTCGCCCCGGCCCTGGACCTGCGGCCGTCCGCCGACGGCACCGCCGGGCCGACACCGGTGGCGGCCGTGCCCCCGGCCGGGCGGCAGGTCCGCCTCTGGTACCGGGCCGGCGGTGGTCCGGCCGGCAACGTCGCCGCCGGCACGCTGACCACCCTGCGCGATCCACTGCCCGGGGTACGCGTCGACAACCCCACCCGGGCGGCCGGCGGCCGGGAGATGGAGGCGTTGGAATCGGTGCTGCTGCGTGGCCCGTACGAGTTCTTCGCCCAGCAGCGCGCGGTCACCGCTCGCGACTTCGAGGTCCTCGCCACCAGCTCGGGCGCGGTGGCGCGGGCCCGCGCGTTCACCCGCTCGGCTGTCTACAGCTTCGCCCGCCCGGGTGAGGTCGAGGTGGTGCTGGTGCCCTACGTGCCGCCGGCGGCCCGCCCGGGCGGCCGGCTGCCGGTGGCGGTGCTGCGCGATTACGAGGTGCCCGAGGCCCGCCACCGCGTCGAGGCGGACCTGGAACAGCGCCGGATGGTCGGTATCCGCTCGCGGGCGAGCTGGGCCCGGTTCAAGGCGGTGTCGGTGCGGGCCCGCGTGGTGGTGCGGCGGGAGGAGGACGTGGACGCGGTCCGGCGGCGCATCCACGACCGGCTGCACCAGACGCTCAGCCCGCTGCCCACCGCGCTCAACCCGAGCGGGTGGCCGTTCGGCGAGCCGCTGCGGGCATCCAACGTGTACCGGTTGTTGGAGCAGGCCGAGCCGGGCGTGCGGTACGTCGAGTCGGTGCGGTTCGTGGTCGACGAGGCGCCCGACGCCAACGTCCGCGCCCTCGCCGTCGACGCGTACCAGCCGCGCACCTGGTACGCCGGGCGTGGCCCGGTGCTGTTCCGCTCCAGCAACGCGGGTTCGGGCTGGGAGCCGGCCGGCCGGTTCGACGACGACGAGACGGTGCTGCGGGTCGCGCCCGCCCCCGCCCCGGTGCGGCCCGGCATCGTGGCGCGTCCCGGCTCAGTGGCCGTGGTGACGGTGCGCGAGTCGGGCGGCTCCCGGGTACGACTGAGCACCGACCTGGGTGAGACGTGGTCGCTGCTGACCGACCTGGACTCGCGGATCTCCGACGTGGCGTGGCTGGACCGCGACGGCGCGGGAGCGCTGCTGGTGGCGACCGACACCGGGCTGTACGAGGTGTCACTGCTGCCCGGCGCGGTGCCGTTGCAGATCCTCGTCGACCCGTCCGACGCCGATCGGGGCTTCTACGCGGTCCGCGCCTTCGTCTCCGAGCGCGGCGCGCCGGGCGTGGCGGTCGCGGCGCAGGCCAGCTTCGGGGTGTACCTGTCGACGGCCGGCGGCCGGCCGGGCAGCTTCACGCACGTCGGGCTCTCCAACGTGGACAACCGGGTCCTCGCGGTGCAGTACGACGGCCCGGCCACACTGCTGTGGAGTGGCGCGGGCGAGCCGGACCCGAAGAAGCCCGGCCAGGGCTGTCACCGCACCCGGCTGTTCGAGTCCGACGTCAAGTGGCAGTCGGTGCAGGCCGGCTGGATCGGCGGCACCTGCCGGGATCTGGCGTTCGCCGGCCAGCAGGCGGTGGCCGCCACGCAGAGCGGCGGGGTGCTGCGGCTGGACACCCTGGCCGCCCAGCCGCAGTGGCAACCGGTCTCGGTCAACTGCGGGCTGCCGTTGCGCGACCGGACCCGGTTCGTGCCGGTCGACGCCGTCGCCGTGAGCGGCCCTTCCGCGGCAGCCGTCGGCACGGGCGGTCCGGCGGCCTCCGGCGCGGGCGGTCCGGCGACGGACCGGCTGGTGCTGGCCTCCGGCGAGCGCGGCGTGTACCGCAGCGCCGACGCGGTCACCTGGACCGCCAGCGCCAACCAGGCCACCGCCGACGTGGTGACCGTCCCGGACACGTGGCTGCTCTGCTCCGGCGAGCACGACATCGAGGTGGTGCGCCAGGATGCGACGCTCGGCGATTGAGCGGCTGCTGCCCGCCGCGTACCAGCGGGCATGCGTGCCGGGCAGCGTGCTCTGGGCGCTGCTGGACGTCATGGAGGGACTGCACGCCCCGGACGAGGCGATCCTCGCCGCGGTGGACGCCCTGTTCGACCCGTACCGGGCCCCCGACGACATGGTCGTACGCCTGACCCGCTGGGTGGCGATGGACCACGTCGTGGCGTCGCACCGACCGGACGCGCCGCTGCCCCTGCCGGTCGGGCGGCTACGTGACCTGGTGGCCCACGGCGCGCTGCTGGCGCGGTGGCGCGGCACCCCGTACGGGATGCGACGGGCCCTGGAGGTGGCGACCGGGGTCAGCGGCTTCGCCATCGACGAACCCGACGAGAGGCCCTTTCACATCGTGGTACGGGTGCCGGCGGCCGCCGCCGACCACCTCGCCGTGATCACCCGCATCGTCGAGGCGGAGAAGCCGGCGGCGACCACCGCCGAGGTCGTCCTCGCCGCCTCGCCACCATCGGATCAGCCGAGCGCGGCACCGTCCGCTTAAGGAGCCTTCATGACCACCGAATGGGCCGTCGTCGGCGCCGCGTCGCAGTTCACCCTGGACGCCGCCAACCACGGCGAGCTGACCTTCACCGTCTCCAACCCGGGTCTCGCGCCGGACACCGTCGTCTTCGACGTGGCACCCGGTGAGGGCAGCCAGCGGGCCTGGTTCACCGTCACCGAGCCGCAGCGGGTGGTGCCCGGTCAGGGTTCGGTCTCGTTCCTGGTCCGCCTCGCGGTGCCGGCCGGCACCGCTCCCCGCCGCTACGACATGACCGGGTTCGCGTACTCGGCGAACACCGCGCCGGAGGAGAGTTCGCGCTCCAGCGGCCGGGTGACGTACGAGGTCCGGGCGGTCGCCGCGCCGAAGCGGACGCCGTGGCCGTGGATCGCCGCCGCCGCGGCGCTGGTGCTCGTGGTCGGCGGGGTGGTCGGCTACCTGCTGACCCGCTCCGACGGCCCACCGACGCCGGGCGCGCCACGGGTCGTGACGCTGGAGGCGGAGAGCCTGGTCGACGGGGCGCGGGTGGAGTCCCCGGCGAAGACCGCCGCGGGCATCGGCGCGCAGCCGAACTGCTGCGACGTGACCTGGTCGGACGACGCGCAACTGTTCTTCACCGGCCTGGCGCCCGGTGACCGGGTGAGCGTCACCGTCGAACTGCCGGCCGACGCCCTCTGGCGTTTCTCCACCACGCGCACCACGAGCTTCGACTACGCCAACACCATCTGGCAGATCGACGGCGTGCAGCTCGGCAGCACCTTCTTCGGCTTCAGCCCGACGGTGATCCGGCAGGACTTCACCGACGTGGGCACCGTCCGGTTGGCGGCGGGCCGGCACACGCTCACCCTGGTCGCCGTCGGCAAGACGCAGGGCTTCGACAGGTACTTCGCGGGCGTGGACCAGATCCGCTTCACCGAGGTGACCGGAGCGGTCGCGCGGCGATGAGCGGTAAGAAGAAGGTCGTCCTGGTGACGCTGGCGGTGCTGCTGGTGGCGTTCTTCGCGCTCGCCGTCGGCGTCGGTGGCGGCGAGCAGGGCCGCGCGAGCGATCGGCCGGGGATCGTGCAGCGGCTGGGCCGCCTGGCCGGCGCGAGCAGCACGATCGACCCGGCGACCGTGCAGGCCGACTGCGACCGTACCGGCGACGTGCTCACCTTCGTCGGCGGCTGCGCGGTACGGGTCGCCGACCCGGGCGAACTGCGGACGTTGGTGCTGCGCAGTGGCCGGACGTTCGTGGTGAGCGCCCCGGCCCCCGGGGATGCCGACCTCACCGTGCGCTCCGAGGTCGAAGCGGACGACGGCGGTGAGGCGGTCGCCCGGATCGCCGTCGACAGCGCGACCACGGTGCTGCTGGGCTGCCCGGGAGGTGTGGGATGCACGGTCACCGTCGCCGCCGAGTGACAGGTCCACCCACCGGCCCGGGCCACGCGCTCCTCGACCGTACGGAGGCCCGTCATGGGTGACCTGCGCAAGCCGTTCCTGCTGCTCGCGCTGGTCGCGATCACGCTGGTGGTTCTCGTCGAGGTGGGATCGTCGCTGCTCACCGGTGGCGGCGACGCCACCGGCGCGCTGCTGGCCGGCGCGGCGGACCTCGGCGTGGAGGTGGACGCGGCCGGGGTCAGTGAACCGTCCGGGCGGGGCACCAGCTACCTGGCGTTGATCGACGCGGTGGCGCTCTGGACCACCGGCCTGTTCTGCCTGAGCCTGGTGGTGCCCGAGCGGGTGCAGGGCCGGATCCAGGGCGTCGCGACGCTGATCTTCTCGATCCTGCTCATCCTGGGCTCGCTGATCCTGCTGATCATCGCGTTCGTGGAACTAATGATCATGGTGTCGCTGTTCCTGGCCGTGCCGTTCGGCACCCTGGCGTACCTGGCGCTGTGGGGCTTCTTCCCGGTCGGCGACGCGGCGGTGCTGCTCGGGCTGGCGCTGCTGCTCAAGCTGGTCTGGGCGGGGCTGTTGCTGCTGGCCCAGCCCCGGTTTCTGCAGAACAAGGGCCTCGTCCTGATAATCATCACCACTTTGCTGTGCACCGTCGTGCTGGAGTTCCTGCACAATCTGGTGCCGGTGATCCTGGTGAGCATCGTCGACGACGTGGCGGCGCTGGTCTTCGCGATCGTGGCGATCATCTGGGGCCTGGTCCTCCTGATCGGCTCGATCCCGGCGATAGTCAAGGCCATCCGCGTCACCGCCGCCGCCGTCCCCGCCGCCCTGCCCCGTCGATCATGAAGTTGTTGTCACCGCGCTCGGCGTGTCGGGACAACAGCTTCATGATCGACGGCTGCTGGCGAGGGTGGCGCAGCGGTCGGGGGGCAGGACGCCGTCGGCGATCCACACCTGGTAGTTGCCTTGGCGGGTGGTGCCTGCTGAGACCTCCGTTGGGGTGTCGAAGGCGAAGGCCACGCACACGCCGGGATACATCGCGGTCCGCACGAACCACCGGTCGCCGGGGCCGAGGCCCGCGAAGACCAGGGTGTACGCGCCACCGCCCGGGCCGGTGCCGACCAGCGCCAGCCACGGGGTGGCGCTGCCGTTGACCGCCTCCTCCCCCGCCGCCTCGGCCGTGAACACCGTCGCCTCGCCCCCGGCGGCGACCGCCCGCCAGAAGAACCCGCCGTAGCCGGCCCCTCCGGGGCGACCGTTGGTGGCCGGGCTGCCCAGGCGCACTGGCCTGTCGGGCGGCGCGGTGAGCGCGGAGTCCAGGTCGAGCCGCCAGACGTCCGGCGTCACCGCCGACGCGGCCAACTGACGCCGCTCGGTGAGCAGCACCCGTCCGCGCGGATCGCGCCACTGGAGCTGATGGGCCAGCCGGTCGGCCGAGCGCCGCGTCCAACCGGTGTGGACGATCCGCCCGTGGTCCTCGCGCCACGTGTAGCCGACGTCGCGCACGTAGGTGCGCCCGCCCCACAGGTTGACGCCGTCGACGTCCTGCACCGCGAGGGAGGCTCCCAGGTGCCAGACATGGTCGGCGGGGAGCGCGTCGGTGACCACCGTGCCGCCGAGGGTGCGGACGGGGTGCAGGTACGGCCGGGGGCCGTGCCGCGCGTCCAACGCGGGGTCGACGACGTACCGGGCCACCTCGGTCCCGCCGACCAGCAGCCGCGCCGGCTCCTCGGCGCTCACCGTGCCTCCACCCGCTCGGGGACCGGCATCCGGTTGGCGACGGCGTGCAGGGCCGCCAGGGTGTAGCCGGCGAGGATGGGCACGGCCACCGGTGTGACCAGGACGGCGAGCAGCCCCGCCAACGCCGTCACGCCCGCGAGGGCGGCCCACCGGGTGGGCGCGTCGAGGCAGGCTCGGGCGCTGGACCGGGCCGCGACCCGCCAACGCCCGCCCCCGTTCCGGCCCGCCTCGACGACGACCAGCCCGGCGTACCCGGCCAGAGCGGCCGCGACCAGCCCGGTCACCGCCAGCACCGGTGGGCCACCGGGCACCCGCCCGGCGGTCAGCGCCGCCAGGTCGGCGGCGAGCAGCCCGAGCACGCAGAGCCCGAGCAGGCTGACCGGCACGCCGGGCAGCACCGAGCGGCCGAACCGGCGCAGGGTCGTACGCGCCGACGGCCAACCGCCGGTACGCGTCCAGTCGTGCACCGCCGCGCTGGCCGTACCGGCCGCCCCGGCGGCGGTGAGCAGCGGCGCCGCCGCGAGGGTCAACAGGATGCCGAGCAGCGCCAGGTCGGCGGCGTCACGGGCGACGTCGCGCCAGTCCCGCCGTTCGGCGTCGTCGACGGGTTCAGCCCTTGATGCCACTGGTGTTGATCCCCTCGACGAGCATCCGTTGGAACGCGACGAAGAACAGGAAGACCGGCAACAGCGACAGCACCGACATGGCGAACATCGGCCCGACCGCGCTCTGACTCGTCGAGTCGATGAAGAGGGTCAGCGCCACCGGCACCGTGTAGTCCTTGAGTTGGGACAGGAAGACCAGTTGGCGGAAGAAGTCGTTCCAGGTCCAGATGAACGAGAAGATCGCGGTGGTGACCAGCGCGGGTCGGCTCAGCGGCAGGATGATGTGCCGGAAGATCCCGTACGGGCCGGCGCCGTCGATCCGCGCCGCCTCGTCCAGCTCGCGCGGGACGCCCCGCATGAACTGCACCATGAGGAAGACGAAGAACGCCTCGGTGGCCAGGAACTGCGGGATGAGCAGCGGCAGGTAGGGCCAATCGCCACCGACCAGACCGAGGGTGCGGAACAGGATGTACTGCGGCACGATCAGCACGTGCTGGGGCAGCAGCAGCGTACCGATCATGACGGCGAACCAGAGGCCACGCAGCCGGAACCTCAGGCGGGCGAAGGCGTACGCGGCCAGCAGGCAGGAGAGCCCGTTGCCGACGACGGTGAGCAGGCTGACCAGCGCGCTGTTGAGGAAGAACCGGCCGAATCCGACGTCGAAGTTGAACCACCCGGCGGTGTAGTTGCCCGGGGTGAACCGCTCGGGCAGCAGCCCGACGTTGTTGACGATCTCCTCCCGGGACTTCACGGAGGTGCCGACCATCCAGATCAGCGGGTAGAGCACCACGGCCACGATCACCACCAGGATCAGCAGCCGCAGGACCGGCCCGCGCCCGCGCGTCACCGGTCCTCCCCGTCGGAGTAGTGCACCCAGAACCTCCCGGTGCTGAAGAAGATCGCGGTGATCAGCGCGATGGCGAGCAGGAACACCCAGGCCATCGCCGAGGCGTAGCCCATCTCCAGGTCGGTGAAGCCGGTGATGTAGAGGTTCAGCGTGTACATCAGGGTGGAGTCGACCGGGCCGCCGGTGCCGTTGCTGAGCACGAACGCGGCGGTGAACCCCTGGAAGCCGTTGATCGTCTCCAGCACCAGGTTGAAGAAGATCACCGGGGAGAGCAGCGGCAGGGTGACGTTGCGGAACTGGCGGAACCGGCCGGCCCCGTCCACCGAGGCGGCCTCGTACAGCTCGGTGGGCACCTGCTTGAGCCCGGCCAGGAAGATCACCATCGGGGCGCCGAACTGCCAGATGGCCAGCACCATGAGCGTCTGCAGGGCCCAGTCCGGGTCGTTGACCCAGGGCCTGCCCTCGATGCCGACGAGACTCAGCAGCGAGTTGAACGCACCGTCCCGGTTGAACATGTTGACCCAGACGATGGCCAGCGCCACGCTGCCGCCGAGCAGCGACGGCAGGTAGAACAGGCCGCGGAACAGCCCGACGCCGCGCCAGGCGCGGTTGAGCAGCAGCGCCACGCCGAGGGCCGCGGCCAGCTTCAGGGGTACGGCGATCAGCGCGAAGGTCAGGGTGACCCGCACCGCGTGCCAGTACGACGGGTCGGCGGTGAACATCCGCTCGTAGTTGGCCAGCCCCACCCACTGGGCCTCGGAGAACGGGGTGAGGATGTCGTAGTTGGTGAAGCTCAGGTAGAGCGACAGCAGCATGGGAACCGCCGTGACACCCATCAGGCCGATGAGCCACGGCGACAGGAAGACGTACCCCGCCAGACCCTCGCGGTGCCGGATGCCGCCGGACCCACGCCGGGTGGTGTGGGTCCGGACGGATCCGGGGCCGGGTCGGGTCGGGTCGGGCGCCGTGGTCAACGCCACGATCGGCTCCTCTCCTCGCCTCGTGGGGCGGGTCAGGCGATGGCGCCCTTGCACGCCTCGAGGAACTGGGCGGCGGCCCGCGCGGAGGTGGCCCGGCCGTACTGGGCGCTCTCCGCGGCCTTGACCAGCTCGGACTTGACCGTGCTGTGCCCCTTGATCGGCACCTGTGGCGACTCGCCGAACTTCTGGGTCAGCTCCGCCTCGACGGCGATCGACTGCTTCATCGCGGGGTCGGTGGTGCCGTCACTGACGACCTGACGCAGGTCCAGGTTGGACGGCAGTCCCCGGTCGGTGCCGAGCAGGGTGACGGCCCCCCGGTCGTTGACCAGGAAATTGATCACGTCGACCGCGACGTCCCTGTTCTTGCTGCCCTTGAACACCGACCAGTACATCGAGGCCCGGGCCCACTGCGCGCTCGGATCGCCGGGATAGGCGATCACTCCCAGCTCGTCCTTGGTGTTCTTCTTCAGGTCCGGCATCTGGTTGGCCCAGACCCAGGACGTCGCCGACTTGCCGGTGACCACCAACTGTTTGGTGACGTCGCTGGAGTTGCCCTCGTGGATGACGTCGGCGGTCGGGGTGGCCTTCCGGTCCCGCGCTCCCTTCCAGAGGTCGAACCAGGCGGTCACGTCCTCGACGGTGAAGCCCAGATCCTTGCCCTTGTAGAGGTCCTTGCCCTGCTGACGCAGCCAGACCCAGAACGCCTTGTAGTCGGCGCTCGGATCCTGGGTGCCGGGAACCCCCGTCTTGGCGGACACTCCCTCGGCCCAGGCGATGTGCTGCTCCCAGCTCATCCCGGTGGTCGGCTCGGGCAGGTTGTGCTTCGCCAGCAGCGTCTTGTTGTAGACCAGACCCTGCGTGTTCTCCCCGGCGGCCAGGCCGGCGAGCTTGCCGTCGACGACGCCGTACTGCCACAGGCTCTTGGGGAACGTGGCGGTGTCCAGCTTGCCGGACTTCTGGTACGAGGTGAGGTCGAGCGTGGTGTTGCGGGCCGCGTACTCGGCGAGGTAGTTGTCGTCGATCTGGAACAGGTCGGGCGGGTTGCCACCGGCGGTGAGCGTGGCGAGCTTGTCGAAGTAGCCCTGGTTCGCCTGCCAGGTCTTCTCGAAGGTCACGTTGGGGTGTTTCCGGGTGTAGAGGGCGAGGGCGTCCTCGGTCAGCTTGGCCCGGGCGTCGCCGCCCCACCAGAAGATCGAGAGCTTGACGGGGGCGTTGGGGTCGGCGGCGTCGTCGTCGCCGCACGCGGCGGCGCCGAACAGCAGCGTCGCGGCGACCGTCGCGGCGAGCAGGCCGCGCAGCAGCCGCCGCCGGGGCAGTGGGGTAGCGTGCGGACGCCCGACGGGCGTGCCGGTGGTGGGGGACGTTGCGGGGTGCATGTGCGCTCACTCCTCGGCTTTAGGAGGCGACGGCATCACCCGAGGCCGCGGTCGGGATGCCCGGGCCCGCAGGACAGTGCGGGTCCGGGCCACGGGAAGCGGCCCGGGAACGTGCCGGCCGGGCATGCGGACCCGGCCCGGTCGAGTCGCGGATGACCAGGTCGGTCTGGAGCATTACCTGTGCGGTGGTACGCCGGACGCCGACCGCCGTGCCGGTACCGGGCCCTCGCGCGCCGCGCGGTGACTCGATGTCCTGTTGCAGCAGCATGTCGACGGCCGTCCGGCCGGCGGCCCCGGTGGGTGTGGCCACCGTCGTCAGTTTGGGTCGGGTGAGCCGGCTCAGGGCGATGTCGTCGACCCCGACGACGCTCACCTGCTGCGGCACCCGGACCCCGAGCGCGTCCAGCCCTTCGATGAGGCCGATCGCCATCAGGTCGTTGTAGGCGAGCACGGCGGTGACGCCGCTGCGCCGCACCTGCTCGGCTACGGCGGAGCCACCGGTCTCGGTGGGAGCGTTGGGACCGAGCACGGTCAACTCCCCGCCACCGGCCCGGACGGCCGTGGTGGCGGCGCGCCGCATCTCCCGGTTGGTCCACGAGCTGCGCGGCCCGCCGAGCAGGGCGATGTCGCGGTGACCGAGACCGATCAGGTGCTCGACGGCCGTCCGGGCGCCCTGCCCGACGTCCATCAGCACGCACGGCAGGCCGGTCACCTGACGGTTCACCACGACCAGCGGCACCTCGCGGCTGAGCTGTTCGATCAGGCTGTTACTCATCCGGGGGCTGCACAGCAGCACCCCGTCGACCTGCTTCGCGAGGGCGTGGACCAACTCCTCCTCGGCGGTCGGGTCCTCGTTGGTGTCGGCCACGAAGACGTGGTAGTCGCGATGGCGTGCCTGACTCTCCGCCGCCTTGATCAGCGGTGGGAAGAACGGGTTCGCGATGTCGGCGATGATCAGCCCGATGTTGTGCGTACGCCCGGTGATGAGGGCGCGGGCGGCGCGGTTCGGCCGGTAGCCCAGGTCTTCGGCGCAGGCCAGCACCCGGACCCGGGTCTCGGGATTGACGAGGTGCGGGGCGGAGAAGGTGCGGGACACGGTGGAGATGTGCACCCCGGAGGCGCGGGCGACGTCCCGGATGGTGACTGGCACGGTGGCCCCTTCGTCCGAGTGCGGCGGTGGTCACGCGGGTGCCGCCAATTAATGCAAACGGTTGCTCCACTGTCAACGGTCAATGTTTGCAGCTCTGTTGCGTCGACGCTTCCATCGGTGACCTCCAACCCCGCATAAACCCACAATTGCCGCCGATTGTGCCGCTGTCGTTGACGCCATCACATTGATCGTGGTTACTTCACTGCAAACCTTTGCAGGGGTCATCCGGAGGGCGATCGCATGTCACCGAGATCCGGCGGGCGGGTCCGCTACGCCGTCGTGGGCACCGGCGCGCGAGCGGAGATGTTCGTCCGGGCCCTGGTGCTCGACCACGCCGACTCCACCGAGCTGGTCGCCTTCGCCGACGTCAACCAGACCCGGATGGACGCGCACAACCGCTGGCTGGGCGAGCTGGGACACCGGCCGGTGCCCACGTACCCCGCCGGCGGGTTCGCCTCCATGCTGGACGCCGAACGCGTCGACGTCGTCCTCGTGACCAGCGTGGACGTCACCCACGACGAGTACGTGGTGGCCGCGCTGCGCGCCGGTCGGGACGTCGTCACCGAGAAGCCGATGACCGTGGACGCCACCCGCTGCCGGCGCATCCTGGACGCGGTGACCGAGACCGGCGGCAGCGTCACGGTCGCCTTCAACTACCGCTACAACCCGCTGCACGAGCAGGTCCGCCGGCTGCTCGCCGAGGGCGCGGTCGGCGAGATCGGCTCGGTGCACTTCGAGTGGCTGCTCGACGTGCGCCACGGCGCCGACTACTTCCGCCGGTGGCACCGCGACAAGGCCACCTCCGGCGGCCTGCTGGTGCACAAGGCCAGCCACCACTTCGACCTGGTCAACTGGTGGTTGGCCGCCACCCCGGTCGAGGTGTACGCGGCCGGTCGACTCTTCTTCTACGGCGAGGACGGCCGCCGGCACGGCTACGCCCGCGACTACGACCGGGCGTACGGAGCCCCAGCCGCCGCCGACGACCCGTTCGCGCTGCGGCTCGACGCGCATCCCCGGCTGCGCGAGCTGTACCTCGACGCCGATGCCGAGGACGGCTACCAGCGGGACCGCAACGTCTTCGCCCCCGGGGTGAGCATCGAGGACGACATGGCGGTGCTGGCCCGCTACTCCACCGGCGCGACGATGACCTACCACCTCACCGCGTACGCCCCCTGGGAGGGCTACCGGGTGATGGTGAACGGCAGTCGGGGACGCCTCGAACTGGAGGTGACCGAGAACGACTACGTCGACCGGGGCACCGCCGGCGCCGTCAAGGGCGCGGCCCTGCACGGCGTCGAGGCGCCGGCCGAGGGGGGCGGCGCGACGCTCACCGTGCGCCCGTTCTGGGAACCTCCCCGACGGATCCAGGTCGCGGGTCGTACCCGCCAGGGGCACGGCGGCGCGGACGCCCGGATGACCGCGGTGCTCCTGGGCGGCCAGCCCGATCCGTTGGGCCGCGCCGCGACGGCCGAGGACGGCGCGTTGGCCCTGCTCACCGGCCTGGCCGCCAACCGGTCCCTGGAGACCGGGCGAGCCGTGCGCGTCGCCGACCTGCTCACCACCCGCTGAGAAGCAGAACGAGGAGCCCCGTGCCGACGTCCGACCACACCGACCTGCTCCTGCCGGCCGAGCCGGGCCAGCGCGCGCTGGCCCGGGAGCTGTACGCCCTCGCCGCGCGGCAACCGATCATCTCGCCGCACGGGCACGTCGACCCGGCCCTGCTCGCCGAGGACCGGCCCTTCCCCGACCCGGCGCGGCTGCTCATCGTGCCCGACCACTACCTGACGAGGATGCTGCTCAGTCAGGGCGTACCCCCGGCGGACCTGGGGGTGCCCACCCGCGACGGCAGCCCGGTCGAGGCCGACGGGCGGGTGATCTGGCGGCGCTTCGCCGCGCACTGGCACCTGTTCCGGGGCACCCCGTCGCGGCTGTGGCTGGAACAGACCCTCCGCACCGTCTTCGGAGCGCACACCCCGCTGCGTCCCGACACCGCCGACGCCCTCTACGACGAGATCGCCGCGAGGCTCGCCGAGCCGGAGTTCCGGCCCCGGGCGCTGTTCGAGCGCTTCGGGATCGAGGTCCTCGCCACCACCGAGTCGCCGCTGGACGACCTCGCGGCGCACGCCAAGCTCGCCGCCGACGGCTGGGGTGGGCCGGGCGGTCGGGTGGTCACCACGTTCCGCCCGGACGACGTGGTGGACATGGAGTTCGACGGCTGGTCGACCAACGTGGCGCGGCTCGGAGCGCTGACCGGCGAGGACACCGGCACGTACCCCGGTTATCTGGCCGCGCTGCGGGCCCGCCGGGCGGCGTTCATCGCGGCCGGCGCGACCTCGTCGGACCACGGGCACCCCACCGCGCGCACCCTGGACCTGACCCCGACCGAGGCCGCCCGCCTCTACGACCGTGGGCTGCGCGGCGCGGCGGACGCCGCCGACGCGGAGGCGTTCCGGGCGCACATGCTGATGGAGTTCGCCCGCATGTCCCTCGACGACGGCCTGGTGATGCAGCTGCACCCCGGCGCGGTGCGCAACCACAACCGCTGGCTGTACGAGCGGCACGGCCGGGACGTCGGCGGCGACGTACCGCAGGCCACCGAGTACGTGCACGCGCTCGCCCCGCTGCTGTCCCGCTACGGCAACGACCCCCGGCTGACGGTGGTGCTCTACACCCTCGACGAGGACACCTTCACCCGCGAGCTGGCGCCCCTGGCCGGCGGGTACGCCGCTCTGCTGCTCGGAGCGCCCTGGTGGTTTCTGGACTCCCCCGAGGCGCTGCGGCGGTTCCGGGAGACGGTCACCGAGAGCGCCGGCTTCTACAACACCACCGGGTTCGTCGACGACACCCGGGCGTTCTGCTCCATCCCGGTACGCCACGACGTGGCCCGCCGGGTCGACGCCGGCTTCCTGGCCCGGCTGGTCGCCGAGCACCGGCTCGCGATGGACGAGGCCGCCGAGACGATCGTCGACCTGGCGTACCGGCTACCCAGACGGGTCTTCCACTTCGGAGGCGCTGACCAGTGACCACCACCATCACCTCCGTCGAGGTGCACGACGTACGCTTCCCCACCGCCGCGCGGGGCGACGGGTCCGACGCCATCAACCGGGGCGACTACTCGGCGACGTACGTCGAGCTGGGCACCGACTCCGGGCCGGTGGGCGCCGGGTTCACCTTCACCAACGGCCGGGGCAACGAGATCACCTGCGCGGCGGTTCGGGCGCTGGCCCACCACGTCGAGGGTCGTACGGTCGAGGAGATCGCCGCCGAGCCGGTGGCGTTCTGGCGCTCGCTCAGCGCGGATGTGCAGTTGCGCTGGCTGGGCCCGGAAAAGGGCGTCATCCACATGGCCACCGGCGCACTGGTCAACGCGGTGTGGGACCTGCGGGCCACCCTCGCCGGCAAGCCGATGTGGCGGTTCCTGGCCGAGCTGCCCACCGACGGCCTCGTCGCCAGCGTCGACTTCCACCACATCAGCGACGCGCTCACACCCGACGAGGCGGCCGCGATCCTCGACAAGGGACGCGACGGCCTGCCCGACCGGCTGGCGACGCTGGAACGGGACGGTTTTCCGTCGTACACCACCTCGGTGGGTTGGCTCGGCTACCCCGACGACAAGGTGCGGGCGCTGACCCGGGCGGCGTACGAGGACGGCTGGCGGGCCATGAAGATGAAGGTCGGCGGCCCGCTCGCCGACGACCTGCGCCGGGCCCGGATCATCCGCGCCGAGATCGGCCCGGACGCGCTGCTGATGATGGACGCCAACCAGGTCTGGGACGTCGACGAGGCGATCACCGCGATGACCGCCCTCGCGGAGGTGGACCCGTACTGGATCGAGGAGCCGACGCACGCCGACGACATCCTCGGGCACGCCCGGATCAACCGCGCCGTCACCGAGCTGACCGGTGGCCGGTGCCGGGTGGCCACCGGAGAGGTCGCCGCCAACCGCGTGATCTTCAAGCAGCTGCTCCAGGCCGAGGCGATCGGCGTGATGCAGGTCGACGCGTGCCGGGTCGGCGGCGTCGACGAGGTCCTGGCCGAGCTGCTGTTGGCGGCGAAGTTCGGGGTGCCGGTCTGCCCGCACGCCGGCGGCGTCGGCCTCTGCGAGTACGTCCAGCACCTGGCGATCTTCGACTACCTGCGGGTGGGTGCCAGCCTCGACGGCCGGATGATCGAGTACGTCGACCACCTGCACGAACACTTCGTCGACCCGGTACGCACCTGCGGCGGCCGGTACCTGCTCCCGGAGCGCCCCGGTTACAGCGCCACCATGAGACCGGCGTCGATCGCCGAGTTCCGGTTCCCGGACGGTCCGGCATGGCGGTGACCGTCGGCGCGTCCCGCCTCGGCCTGGGTGTGCTGCGCCAGCTACCCGTCGACTCCCGCCCCCTGGTGCGGCCGGGCACCGTGCCCACGGGCGTCGTACACCTGGGGTTGGGGGCCTTTCACCGCGCGCACCAGGCGGTCTACACCGAGGCGGCGGTCGGCGCGGCCGGCGGCGACTGGGGCATCGTGGCCGTCGCCCCGCGCAGCGCCGCCGTGGTCGACGCGCTCGCCGCCCAGGACAACCTGTTCAGCGTGAGCGCCCTGTCCGCCGCCGACGCCACCACCCGGGTGGTGGGCGCGCTGAGCGGCGTACGGCACGCGCCGAGCGACCCGGACGCCGTGGTGGCGTTGCTCGCCGACCCGGCGATCCGCGTCGTGACGCTCACCGTCACCGAGAAGGCGTACCAGCTCGACCCGGTGACCGGCCGGTTGTCGCCGGACTCCGTGCTCGCCGCGGACCTCGCCGGTCACCGGCCCCCGGCCACCGTGCCGGGTCTGCTGCTGCGCGGGCTGGCGGCCCGCGCCGCCGCGGACGCCGGACCGGTCGCCCTGGTGAGCTGCGACAACCTGCCGGCCAACGGCCGACGGCTGCGCGGCCTGGTCGACCAGGCGATCGCGCGGGCCGCCGGGACGCCGGCCGGGCTCGTCGACTGGGTGGCGGCCAACGTGACGTGCCCGGGGACCATGGTGGACCGCATCGTGCCGGCCAGCACCCCGGAGACCATCGACACGGCCCGCCGGGCGCTCGGCGTCACCGACCTGGCCGCGGTGGCCGCCGAGCCGTACGCGCAGTGGGTCATTGAGGACGACTTCCCCGGCGGGCGGCCGGGCTGGGAGCACGCCGGGGCGGTGCTGACCGACGACGCCGGGCCGTGGGAGCGGTTGAAGCTGCGAGCCCTCAACGGTGTGCACTCGGCCGTGGCGTACCTCGGCGCGCTGGCCGGGCGGGAGACCATCGCGGACGCCCTGGAGATCCCCCACCTGACCGACGTGCTGCGCCGGCTGATCGCCGAGGACGTCGCGGCGAGCTTCACGCCGCCGGACGGCGTGCGGGTCGTCGACTACGGCGAGCAGGTCCTGGCCCGGTTCGGCAACCCGGCGATCCGGCACCGCACCCTCCAGGTCGCGATCGACGGCTCGCAGAAGCTGCCGCAACGCATCCTGCACACCATCGCCGACCTGCGCGCGTCCGGACGGTCCGCGCGCTGGGGCGCGCTGGTCGTGGCGTCCTGGTTGCGCTTCGCGCTGGGGTACGCCGACGACGGCCGCCCGTTGCCGTTGCAGGATCCCCTCGCCGGGCCCATCCGGGCCGCCCTGGACGCCGGCGCGCAGAGCCCGGCCGGCGCGGTCGACGCCGTCTTCGCGCTCCGCGAGGTCATCCCGGCCGATGTCGCCGAGGACGACGAGGTACGCGCCCAGGTGACCGCCTGGCTCACCGCGCTCGGACGACACGGCGTGGAAGCGACCCTGGCCGGTGCCGGGTGAGCCGGTCCGGCGGCAGGTCGACGGTCTCGGCGGCGGCGTTGGTTGGCGTGCCGTGAACGGGTGGGCGCCGCCCGCGACGGTGGCGGTGATCGGGGCGAACGGGCACGGTCACTGGCACCGGCGGGTGATCGCCCCGCTGCACGCCGACGGCCGGCTGCGGCTCGTCGCCCTGGTCGACGTCGCACCGGTGCGCGACGAGCGGGAGGCGCCGGTGCCGCCCGGCGTGGACGTGTTCACCGACCACCGGGCGATGCTCGCCGCGACCCGCCCGGAGGTGGTGGTGATCTGCACCCCGCCGCACACCCACCTGCCGATCGCCCGCGACGCGGTGGCGGCCGGCGCGGACCTGCTGCTGGAGAAGCCGCCGGTACTGTCGCTGGCCGAGCACCACGAGCTGACCGACGCGCTCGCGGCGGCCGGCCGGGTGGCCCAGGTCGGTTTCCAGGCGCTCGGTTCGGCGGCGCTCACCGCGCTGACCGACGCCCTGGCCGCGGGCCGCCTCGGCACGGTCACCGGCATCGCCACGGTCGCCGCGTGGCAGCGGCCGGACGCCTACTACGCCCGATCCGCCTGGGCCGGCCGTCGGACGTTGGACGGCCGACCGGCGCTGGACGGCGCGCTGGCCAATCCGTTCGCCCACGCGGTGACGCAGTGCCTGGCCGTCGCCGAAGCACTGGGCGGGGCGCCACCGTGGCCGGTCGCGATCGAGGTGGAGCGCTACCGGGTACGACCGATCGAGGTGGAGGACACGGCGGTGCTGCGCGTCCGGTTCCGTGCCGGCCCGCCCGTGCTGGCAGCGGTCACCATGGCCTCGGCGCAGTTCGTGCCGGGCGAGGTGACGGTGACCGGTACGACCGGGCAGGCCGTGCTGGAATACCCGACCGACCGGCTGCGGCTGCCCGGCGACGCGGCACCCCGGAACGTGCCCGGTCGACAGGGCCTGCTGGAGAACCTGCTCGCCCACCGGATCGACCCGGCCGGGGCGCCGCTGATCGCGCCGCTGGCCCGTACCGCGCCGTTCACCGCGCTGCTGGACGCGCTGCGGTCCGCGCCCGAGGCCCGACTGCTCGACGGCGACCTGGTCGACGTGGTGGGCGACGGCGACGAGCGGGTCCGCCACCTGCGCGGCGTCGTCGAGGTGCTGCGCCGCTGCGCCGAACGGGGGTCGCTGCCGAGCGAGCTGGGCGTGCCGTGGGCGGTGCCCGCGTACCGCGCCGACCTGACGGAATAGCGATCGGTCACGTCGTGTCAACGACGCAGGGGTCCATCGATGTGGGGAAGATCGGCTATAAGTGACGCATGGACTTCCCGCCGCACCTGGGCAGCATGCCGATGCACGCGATCACCGAGATCCACGGCGAACCGGGCCTGCTGGAGCGATTCCGGCTGGAGGTCCAGCAGTTCGACGACACCGACCGGGCGCGGTTGACCGCCGCGCTCGATCTGGCGGCCGAGCTGCACCGAGACGACCGGCGCGTTCGTGAGCCGTACCTGAACCACCTGTTGCGGGTCGCGATCCGGTTGATGCACCACTACCAGGTGCGGGACGTGGACGTGGTCGTCGCCGGTCTGCTGCACGACGCGGTCGAGGACCACCCGTCCGAGCTGGCCGGCGGCGACGCCGGAGCCGACCCGACCGCGGCCGCGTTGCGGGCGCTCGCCGCCCGGTTCGGCCCGCGCGTCGCCACGCTTGTCGCGGCCGTCACCAACCCGGTGTACGACCCGCACCGGGACCGCAACGAGCAGTACCGCGAACACCTGGCGGTCAGCCTGGAACGGGAACCGTGGGCACGGGTGATCAAGGTTTCGGACTTCACCGACAACGGCGTGGGGGTCATCCACACGATCGGGCCGAAGGTCGTCTCGTCGGCCCGCAAGTACCGGCCGCTGGTGCCGCTCTTCCGCGACCTGATCAGCCGGCCGGACACACCGCTGTCACCGGCGGTGAAGCGGCACATCTTCGGTCAGCTCGACCTCGCCGAGGAGCGCTTCAGCGCCATCCTGGACCAACCCGCCCCGAACTGACGCCCGCCCCGTCACCCGACCGGGTTCCGCGACAGATTCTCAGGTCTGCGATCACGTTCTCGACCTTACGGTTGGTTCGCGCCGGATGACGTATTCGTCTTTTTCGTCCGGGCGTACCCGATCGAGAGGACTCGGACCATGCGTGACCTATCCCGTCGTGACCTGCTCAGGGCGACGGCCGCCGGCGCCGGAGCTGTCGCTCTCCCCGGCGTGGTCGCCGGCAGCTCGGCGATCGCGGCGGACGGCCGATCCTCCGATGGCCGGCCCTGGAACGACAGGTTCCCGCCAGCCGAGCTGACCGGCCGTATCGTCCGTCCGCAGAGCCCGGACTACGCCGCCGCGAGCCTCGGCTGGGACGAGCTGTTCGTGCACTATCCGCTGGTCATCGTCTTCGCGCAGGAGACCCGGGACGTGGTCAACGCCCTCACCTGGGCGCGGCAGCACAACGTCGCGCTGCGGGTCCGCAGCGGACGCCACAGCCTCGAGGGCTGGTCGAACGTCGACAACGGCATCGTCATCGACGTCAGCGAACTGAAGGGCGCCCACATCGACCCGGCAGCTCGCACCGCGCGGGTCGGCGCGGGACTGAGCCAGTTGGAGGCGGTGACCGCGCTCGGGGAGCACGACCTGGCGGCAACCACCGGCACGGAGGGAACCGTCGGGTTGTCCGGCGCGACCCTCGGTGGCGGCTTCGGATTCCTCACCCGCTACCTCGGGATGGCCTGCGACAACCTGATCGGCGCGGAGATCGTCGTCGCGGCGGGCGCGGACGGCGCGCGGGTGCTCGACGTGGACCCGTGGAACCACGCGGACCTGCTCTGGGCACTGCGCGGCGCCGGGAACGGCAACTTCGGCATCGTCACCTCGCTGACCTACCAGGTCGCCCCACTGCGGAGCGTCGCCTACCTCCAGGCGACCTGGCCGGGCCTCGACGACCTGCGCGACGTCTTCGACACGTGGCAGCGCACCGCGCCGTTCAGCGACCCGCGCCTCGGCACCCAACTGGAGATCCACCGGAACGAGATCCTGCTGTTCGGGGTGCTCGCCGAGGGTTCGGAAGCTCAGGCCAGGAAGCTGTTGGCGTCGATCCTGTCGATCGGCGACCCCACGGTCACGGTGCAGATCGGCGGCTGGGGGGACGTCTACGCCGGATTCCAGATCCCGACCGGGGACGAGCCCGCGAACTGGAAGTTCTTCTCCCAGTTCACCCGCGAGCCATTCCCGGACAAGGCCATCGGGGTGATCCGCGCCTTCATGCGAGACGCACCCACCGACGACAGCAACTTCTTCACGCAGGCGTTCGGCGCCGGGGCGCAACGACACGAGCCGTTCGGTGGCTCGGCCTTCCCGCACCGCGACGCGCTGTTCTACTCCGAGCCCGGCGCGGGCTGGGGCACCCGCGGCGAGCCCGACAGCGGCGACGCCCTCACCCCGATCGCCCAGGCCTGGATCGCCGAGTTCAGCCAGGCGTTGCGGCCGTACGTGGACGGGGCGTACGTCAACGTGCCGAACGTCGGGATGGCCGAGTGGGAGACGGCCTACTGGGGACGCAACTTCGAGCGGCTGCGCCGGATCAAGGCGAAGTACGACCCGCACAACGTCTTCCAGTACGAGCAGAGCATCCCGCCCGCCACGCGCTGACCGAGGCGACCGGTGTCAACTGTGCCGTCGGACCGCCTCCGGGACGGTCACACCGGTCAGGCCGGCGCGGACGAGCTGCTCCAGCCACCGTGTCGGGGCGATGCCCAACTCCCGGCCCAGGTCGGCGCGGAACAGCTCGAACCGCCGTACCGCCTCGTTGAGGTTGCGCTCGGCCAGGTGCACACCGATCAGCACGCGGGTCGCGCTCTCCCGCAGCGGTTCCAGGTGCACGGCGGTCAGCGCCACCTGCACCGCCTCGCTGAGGCGTCCCTGCGCGGTGAGTCGTTCGGCGAGGGCCTCCAGCGCGTGCAGTTGGGTCTGGCGCAGCCGCTCCCGCTCGGTCAGCACCCAGTCGTCGTACCAGCCGGGCAGCAGCTCGCCGGTCGCCAGCGCGGGCACCCCGACGCTGACGCCGGCCGGCACGCCGCCGGTCAGCAGCGCCGCGGCGGCCGCACCGAGGGTGGCCACGTCGCTGGTCACCCCGGCGGCCAGGGCCAGCCGGTCGTCCTCCTCGACGAGCGGCTCGGGGGTGGCCCGGTGCAGTCGCCAGAGCATGGTGCGCAGGTTCGCGCGAGCCCGCTCCTCGTGCGAGCCGGGCCAGAGGGTGCCGGCGGCCTCCCAGCGGGCACACCGCTGGCGTACGCCGAGGAAGGCGAGCAGCCGGCGGGCGCCCTGCGGCACCGCGACGGACCGGCCGTCGCGTTCCAGCGCGAACCCGCCGAGCAGCCGCAACGCGTAGCGCGCTGGTCGCGCCGCCTCGGTCTCCTGCGCCCCGGAGCGGAGGTCCTGTGACACCTCGTGAACTGCCATCCGTGCGCCCTTCGTACCCGATCGCCCCGTGGGAGTCCCACGGTCGGGTGTGGAGGGTCGGTACGCCAGCGCAGTGTCGTCACACCGACCCGGCGAACGGCGCGGATCAACCGTTCGCCGGAGTCGCCGCCGGCCGTTCAGCGCAGCTTGCTCAGCGTCCGGGCGTAGCCGGTCCACTCGGCGGCGTCGCCGACGTCGGCGCGTACCCCCGCCTCCTTCATGATGCCGACCACCCGCTCGGTCGACGCCTCGGCAAGCTTGCCCAGCGTGCTGATCCCGGCGCGTGTCAAAGCCGCCCGGGCCTTGGTCGGCACACCGGTCAGCATGGCGATGTCGGCGTCGGCGACGTTTTCCAGCTCCGCGTCGATGCCGAGCGCGGCGGAAACCGCCGACTGGGCGCCCGAGGTGGTCCGCACGATCGCCGCCTCCCGCTCGCTGACCTCGGCGACCAGCGCGTCCAGGCTCGGGTAGCTGCTGTCCGCCGGCAACACCTTGAGCACGTCGCGGATCGTGCGGCCGTCGGCCAGCTCGTCCTCACCGAAGGAGCGCAGGAACTCCACCACCTTCACCTCGCGGGGGAAGCGCTGCCGGACGTCGGGAGTCTCGACGGCGTACCGGTCGAGGTAGGCGGCGCCCCGGACCTTCGGGCCGGCGACCACGTCCACGCCGAGGGTCTCCACGGCGGGCAACACGATCGTGCCGGCCTTGGTCTGCCAGATGCTGACCTTCTTGTCCATGAACATCGTGGTGCCCATGTACTTGCCGAAGTCCAACGCGCCGATGTAGTTGGGGATCTGCTCGAAGGTGTACGGGCCGGGCACGATCTTGTTCTCGTGCACCGTCGAGTGCAGCCGGTTGATCTCGGCGCGGATCTCGTCGAGCAGCCGGCGCAGGCTCACCCGCATCGCCGCCATGCAGGTGAACGCCTTGGCCAGGTCGGCGCCGAGGTGGTCCAGGTCGTGCTCGATGCGGTGGAAGCGCTCGTTGAAGCCCTGCTCCCCCGGTGTCTGACCGGCCTGTACGACGTCCTCGCCGTCCACCCAGTCGGTGTGCGCGAACGTGCGGGCGAACGGTGGTGGGGCGCAGCCCGGCTCCACCGCCGGGAACGACTCGGCGTAGCTGAACACCCGCTTCGCGGTGCCGACGTTCTCGTAGATCCAGGAGGAGACCAGCACGCTGGCGTCCGAGGCCGGGATGCCGTGCTTGGTGAACGCCTCGTACAGCTCGGTGACGGTCACCCCGTCGTAGTTGATCTCGTTCGCCATCGTGGTGTCCCTCTCAGAGCTGGTCGTACACGCCGCGGTGCCGGCGCTGCTGGAAGGTGCGGAAGGTCCGGGCGACGGCCGGGCGCAGCGGCTCGGCCGTCCCGTCGTCGTCGAGGTCGACGTGGTCACGCCGGATGCCGAAGGTGTTGATCTCCACCCCGAGCGGGCAGATCCTCGTCAGGGTGTTCATCAGCCGCTCGTACTGCTCCAGGGTCAACGTCACCCCGTCGGGCAGCTCGACCCGGAACTCGTACGGATCGGTCCGGCCGGTCCGAACGTAGGAGAGCGCCACCACGGCGACCAGGCCGGCGTGGGTGGGGCGCAGCGCGGTCCGCGCGCCGACCGACTTGATCTCCGCCGTGCCGCCGCCGAGTCCCACCGTGTACCAGCGGAACCCGGTGGCCCGGCGCTCGCTCAGGTTCAGGCCGGCCTGCGGCAGGCCGATGACGCCGCACACCAGCAGCACCCGGTTGCCCGTCTCGACGAGCGGAAGCACGGCGGCGAGGTGCTGGTCGCGCAGCAGCCCCACCAGCCGGGCCAGCCGGTCGGCGGCGGCCGGCTGGCCGGCGATCAGCGCGGACGCCAGCGCGGCCGGCAGTTCAATGGTCTCCACCAGCTCGTCGGGCAGCCGGTTCAGCGCGGCCACCACGGGCGCCGGATCGCGCACCGCGGGCAGGCCGGCGGCGGCGAGGACCGCGTCGACCGGCTGCCCGGCCGGTCGGGTCGGCACGGCGGCCCACCGGGTCCGGGCCACCGCGTCGGTCAACGGGTTCCACGTCGTCTCCCCGGCGGCCACCCAGGCCGTCCGTGCCGCGGCCAGACCGGCCAGCAGCAGGGCGTTGCCACCCGGGTCGCCCGGCGCGTGGAACTGCGCCTCGACCGGCGCGTCGACGCCCACCGGGGCGGTCAGCGGCGCGGTCACCGCGAGCCCCCGGGTGGGCAGGTGCGACAGGTACATCACGGTGGTGGTGAGCCGGTGCGTGGTCGGCAACCCGCAGACCCGCCACAGCCAGGACAGCTCACTGTCCGCCGAGACCGTGGGCACGCCGGCGGCGCGGGCGGCGGCGATGAGCGCCTCGGCGGTCCGGTCGGCGGTCACCGTCCGGCCGGTGTCCAGCACCCGGTTGCGCAGGTCGTTGGCCTGCGCCGGGGTCGGCCAGCTCACGTCGACGCCGAGACCCAACTCGTAGCGGCTCCCACCGGCGTCGTCCTGGGCCCGGCTGACCTGCCACACGATCGTCGAGCCGAGCGCCCGGCACACCCGCCCCGCGCGGTCCAGGGCCGCAGCCAGCGGCGGCGCGATGCCGTGCGCGCTGCCGAAGGTGTACGACTGGCGCAGGCTCGCCCGCAGGGCCGTGACCTCGGCGAGCCGGCTCGCCGGCAGCGCCCGACCGGCGTGGACGGTGTTGTTCGGCGGGGTGTTGGCGGGCAGCACGAGGCGGTCGCGGCGCAGTTGGGCAAGGAAGTTGGCGCGGTGCTGCGGGTCGCCGACGGCCACCAGCCGGACCGCCACCGCGAACTGGTCGTCTTCCTCGCGCAGCGTGAAGCGCGCCCCTCCCGGCAGGTCGGCGAAGAGGCCCGTGTTCGGGTCGGTGTCCGCGCCGGGGCCGTTGAGCAGCCGGCGTACCGCGCCCGGGGTGGGCAGCAGGAACCGCCGGTACAGCCCGAGCCGGTGGGCGTACGCGTCGTCCGGCTCACGGGCCGGTGCGGCCAACCGGCGGGCGTACACCTCGCCGTTGGTCGGCTCGTGGACCAGCTCGTCGACGAAGCGGGCCACCCCGACGTCCGCGCCGATCCGGTCCAGCGCGTCGCGCCGGGCGTGGGCCAGGGTCCGGTACGCGTGCACCTCCCGGGCCGCCCGACGCAGCCGGTGCTTCTCGTACGACACCAGGTAGAGCAGGCGACCCAGGTTGCCCTCGACCACGGCCAGCTCGACGAGGGCGGAGAGCGCCGTACCGGTGACCGCCGTGGCGGCCGCGCCCTCGACGGCCCGCTCGGCCGACACGGCGACCGCGAACGGCGCGACAAGCGGTTCGTCGGCGGTGTCCGGCACGTACGCCGGCACCGACGCGCCCTCGGCGGACCAGGGCGCGAACACCACCGGCGGCAGCACCCGCTGCCCCGCGCCGCCCGGGTCGACGGTGACCGTCACCCGGACGGTCTCCTCGGCCAGGTCGCGGCGCAGCACGACGGTGAGCAGCGGGTGTCGACTGGTCCAGTCCACGACGGCGGCGCCGGCAGCGGCGAGTGGCACCACGACCCGCCGGACCGTCCCCGGGTACGGGCCCTCCAACTGGTCGACGAGGTTGCGTTCGACGGACGGGTCGACGCCGTCCACGGGTACCCGGATGTCGGTCATCGCGCCCCCGCTCAGACGATCCGGAACGGCCGGGGGTCGTCCCGGTCGACGTAGACGGGCACCTGGTTGGCGGCGAGCACCGCGTTGTCGCCGACCGGCAGCCGCTGCACCCCGTCGCCGGTGGGCGCGCTGCCGGTCACCACCACCGCCGAGTCGGCCGGGAAGCGGACCAGCCGCAGGTTGCGCACGTCGGCGACGCCCGGCTCGTTCATGAGCGTCCAGATCACCTCGGCGGCGCGGACCGGCTCGCCGAAGGGCAGTTCGTCGACGTACCGGCGCAGCCGGGCGTGCAGCCGGGCGCGCAGCTCGGTGGCGGCCGTGGAGGCGTTGATCGTCTCCTTTGAGCCGGTGGGCAGCGGCAGGCCCCGGATCACCAGGTCGGCTTCGACGCCGATGCCGACCTCGTCGGCGCGGTCCACCGAGGCGAAGATGCCCACCGGGCGCAGGTCCTCGATGACCGACTCGACGGCGGCGTGCAGCCCGTCCGGACCGTCCCAGATGGCGGCGGCGGTCGGGGCGACGAGCACCGTGACGTAGTACGGGTTGCCCAGGTCGCGTTCGGTGCTGAAGACCCGCTCGATGAAGTTGAAGTTGCCGAAGATGGACTGGTTGAGGTCCAGTCCGCCCCGGCCGTCGAAGACCTGCACCTGGCGTACGCCGGGCACGGTGGCCACGGCGAGGCCGATCGCTTCGGCCGTCCAGATGGAGCGGGGCGCGGCCAGCAGCAGTTGCCGGTAGCGGGCGTCGGAGACCTGCTGCTCGCCGCCGGTGAGCGCGACGGTGTGGGTGATCTCGACCAGTTCCTTGCCGGCGGCCTGCTCGGCGTCGTCCAGGTCGGCCAGCAGGGTGTCGGCGCGGTTCCAGCGGTCGATCTTCTGCTGCGCCTGGGTGGGGTCGAGGTTGTGCGCCGGGCCGGGATAGAAGGCGGCGACGGCCGGTTCGCGCTCACCGACGGCGGCGGAGAGCACCACCGTCTCGTCCAGGGCCACGTGGTGCCCGCCGGGGGTGGACAGTCGGGCGCCCCGGGGCAGCGTGAGCTGCGGGTGGCCGGTCGGCAGCGCGGCCTTGAGCTTGAGCTTCACCGTTCCCCGCGCCGGCAGGTACGGCCGGGGTATGCCGAGTTCCTCGCCGAGGCGGGTCAGCGCGTCGGCGGTCGCGGACACCACGAAGGAGTTGTCGTAGACCGCGCCGAGCGCGGCCCACATCCGGGCGTCCTCCAGGGCGGCGAGTTCGAGGACCTTGCGCAGCACCGCGCCGCTGGTCAGGTCGACGTCCTCGCCGAAGAGCAGCCGGGCGGTGGCCAGCTTCTCGGCGAGCAGCCGGGCGAAGGACTTGGGCACGAAGCCGGTCTCGACGATGCCGAAGCCCGTCGAGCCGGTGGCCCGCAGCGCGGCGGCGTCGACGGCGAGGACGTCGGCCAGCTCGGCCGGGAGGGTCGGGTCAGACACTGGGCAGCTCCCCGAGGCGCACCGAGAGCCGGTCGTCGGTGATGGTTTCGAACTGGACCTGGACCTGGAGGGTGCGCGAGGAGCGCAGCGCGGCGGCCGACGCGTCGTCGGCGCGGCCCGCGCCGAGCCGGCCGTCGTCGAGGTTCACGTCGACGATCTTGCGGACCCGCGGATCGCGGTCGAGCAGGGTGATGATGCCGATCCGGACCTGCTCCCGGATGAGGTTCGGCTCGATCTGCTCGGCGAGGGCGTTGAGCCCGTCGAAGCCGAACGTCGCGTCGAAGACGTTCGAGCCGCGCAGCGTGGTCAGCGCCACCGCGAGGCTCTGCGCCACGTTGCCGGTGCCCTCCACCAGCGCCAGCGTCCGGCCGTTCGGACCGTCGTCGAAGACGATGTCCCGGGCCAGGTCGACGCCGGGCATGGTGGGTTCGAAGGCGAGGCCCCACCCGAGGTAGCGGCGCTGGGCGGCCTGCCGTTCGCGCTCGGTACGGTCCACGTCAGGCCGCCTTCAGCTTGCTCTGGCCGGCGCTGGCGGACAGTCCGGGGCTGGAGCCGTCGGTGGCGCCGCTGAGCGAGTCCAGAGCGACCCAGGCCCCGCCGACAGTGAGCTTGCTGGCGGCTCCGGTCGCCGTGGTCACCGTGCTGCACTGCTTGGTGGAGTTGCTGGTGGTGATGGTGCAGCCGGCCACCGACTTGCCGTTGATGCCGTCGAGGCGGACCACCGGCTTGTGGTCGACGGTCAGCTTGCCCTGCCCGGCCGGAGAGACCTTCCCCTGGTTGGGGCAGTGCACGTCGCTCGACGTGGTGAGCACGAATGCCATGTCGCTCTCCTCAGTGGACGTTCATCGCGTTGCTGACCTGGACGTCGACGTCGTCGGCGGCGATGCTGACCGTGCCGCCGCTGATGTTCACCGCGCCGTTGCCGGCGTCCAGGTCGATCCGGGTGGCGGTGATGGTGATCGAGCCGTCCTGCTTCATGACGATCGAGGACCCGCCGCCGGCGTGCTCGATGGTGATGCTGTCGGCCTCGTCGGCGCGCGCCGGGCGCTGGCCGCGACCCTTGAGCTGGTCCCGGCCCACCCGCACGGTCAGCTCGCCCAGTTCGATGACCCGGTTGCCGTCGCCGTCGGTGAGGTCGTGCGCCACCTTGCCGTCGTGGTCGGCGGGGGTCACCGTGTCGGCGATGGACGAGCGGCTGCTGCTGGCCACCCCGACCGGCAGCGACAGCCACCAGTCCCCCGGCTCGGAGACCGGGGCGTGCCCGGTGGGCCAGAGCGCGCCCACCTCGACCGGGTCGTCCGGCGCGCCGTTGCGGTACGCCAGGGCCACCCGGGTGCCCGGGTAGCGGGGCAGGATCAGCCCGCACCCGCCCCAGGCGAAGGGCGTCAGGTAGGTCACCCCGGGCAGCGGCGCGGGCTGCTGCCGGCGTACCGGCAGGCGGCGGGCGGCGTTGGGGCGGCCGTCCGGGCGAACGAGGCCCTCCCACACCGTCTCGGTCTGTGCCGGCGGCTCGACCGCGTCGCTGGCGTTCGTGGCGACGGCGCGCACCTCGCCGATCTCCAGACCGCGCGTCTCACCCCGGGCCGCGCGGGCAGCCCGGCGCACCGCCTCGGCGGCAGCCACCCCGGGTGACGACGCGGGACCGGCCGGCTCGGCGGTCCCCACGCCGGACGCGTCGCTCCAGGTGTCCCACGCCTGGGCGCTCGACGCGACCTCGACACCCTGCACCACCGTGACGAAACCGGCGGTACGCGACAGCGTGTGCCGGGCGGCGCTGAGGTAGAGCAGCTTCGACCCCGCGCCCAGCTCCCCGGTCGACGGGGCGAACGGCGCGGCGAACGAGCCGAGCAGCGCCGCGCCGACGCTGCCCAGCGTGGTGGCCTCGTCGGTGGCGGGCGGGTCGAAACGCACCAGGTCGCCGGGCTTCAGGTCGGGGCGGCCCTTGAGGGTCAGCGTCCACGCCCGGCGGCGCGGCGCGGCGGTGCCGCCGGTCTCGGTGGCCGCGTACGGGTCGGTGTCCTGGGTGCCGTTCTCGGTGCAGGCCAGCAGGCCGGTGGCGAGGGTCAGCGGCTTCGGCTCGCCCTCCGGGTACGGGATGGGGCGCTTGCCGACGTGCACGGTGCCGTCGCGGATCAGCAGCATCCCCCGCCCGTACGCGTTGAGGGACTGCTGCAACGCGCCGCCGAGGCGTTCCAGGGCGGCGCGGTAGAGCAGCCCGGCCCCGAAGGCGACCCGTTCGTCGCCGGCCGCCTCGGTCGCGCCCCGGGTCATCGTGCCGTCCGGGTTGGCGCCCCATCCGGTCACGTCGACCCGGGTCCGCTCGCCGATGGCGCGGATCGCGGCGGTGAACGTGGCCGCCTCGAACCGTTCGGCGATCCGCTGCCCGAGCCGGGCGTACGCCTGCTCGACGAGGGTCAGCTCGGTGTCGTACGTGCGCTCGCCGGTGAGCCGGCGCACCTTCGTGACCCGCAGGACGGCGACCAGCGCCTGGGTCAGCTCGGCCGGGGTCGGACCGGCGTTGACGCCGACCAGGTTGGTGAAGAACGCGCCGACGGAGGTGTTGGCGTCGCGCCAGTACAGGTGCAACTTCGCCACCAACGGCGGTTGCCCCTCGGCGGTGCGCAGCGCGGCGAAGTGTTCGTCGATGAGCCCCTGCACGGTGACCGTGTACGCGCCGGGACCCAGCCCGTCGGGCAGCGCGGCGTCGATGGCCGCGTAGTAGTCGGCGCTGGACAGGGTGAGCGTGGCGTCCGGGCTGATGCCGGTCGGGGTCTCCCGGTGGAAGGTGATGGTCCAGCCGGCGTCGTTGCCGACGGCGCCCTGGCGTACCTGGCCGGTCTGGAACGGCGTGAGCGTCACCGCAGCACCCTCCGCATCTTCTTGTCGAGCAGGTAGCGGTAGCGCAGCCGGGCGGGACCGAGGTCGGACTCGACGCGCTGCGCGGGCGGCCGGCGACGCCAGACGAACTCGTTGATCGGTGGTGGACCGAACTGGTCCACCGCCCGGTCGGCGGGCCGCCAGGCCACGGTGAGGTAGGAGCCGTAGTCGCCGGAGCCGCGGACCGTCCCGGCGTGCAGCAGCCAGGCCAGCACCAGCACCTCGATGGCGACCGGGGTGACGCCGGGGGCGGCCGGTGTGCCCGCGTCGGGGCAGACCCGGCGCAGGCCGGTGGCGAGCGGCACGGAGCCGAGGATGCGGGTGCCCTGGCGGACGACGAGACGCAGCGGCACCCGTCCGACCAGCGCCGGTGGCCGGGACGTGGCCGTCGGCGCGGGTCGGGGCGCGAGGTCGTCGGCGGAGCTGCTCACCACGGCGAGTGGGTCGGTGGACAGCCACTGTCGGGCCAGGCCGGTGGGCAGGATCAGCACCGCGTGCACGCCCGCGCCCAGCTCGACGCGGTGTGGGAGGCCGGCGGTGAGGCCCTGGCGCACCTCGGTGAACCCGTCGGGCATCTCGATCGGTGTCTCCGGCAGCAGGTAGCGGTCGATCGGGAACGGTGGCATCAGTTGCCCAACCCGTCGGCGAGCGCGCCGACTCCGATGCTGGCCACGTCGAGCAGCTTGCCGAGCAGGCTGGGACGGGGCACGTGGACGAGGGTGATGGTGGTGTCCAGGACGTCGCGGCGGGCGGCCGAGGCGTTGAAGGTCAGCGACTGCACCTGCATGTCGGTACGGATGGTCATGGAGGTGACCAGGATCAGCCCGCCGAACTTCCCGCCGGAGTACGCCGCCAGCGCGGTGCCGCGTTTGCTGGCCTCGGCCATCGTCTCCAGGGCGAACTTCCAGGCGTAGCGTTCCGCGCCGACGAGCACCCCGGTGAGCGTGATGGTGTCGTCGTGGGTCGCCACGATGGCCTTGTGGGCGGTGGAGCCGATCGGCGGCAGGTGGTACGTCTGCGCCAGGGAGATGGCGGTGACCGCCCACAGTGGGATGGGCAGCACCCCGTCGCTGATGATCGCCGACGGCACCGTGCCGTACCGCATGAAGCTGCTGGTGATCGCCATGCTCAGCGTCCTCCGGTGGGTGGCAGCGGCACCGGCGTACCGGTGGGTTCGACGGCCAGGCCGAGGTCGCGCAGGGCCTGGGTGATCTCGCGGACCTCGCCTGCGGCGCTGGTGACGCGCAGCCGCAGCCGGCGCTCGGCCAGGGCCGCGCTGATCCGCGCGGGCCGGGTGGACGCGGATCCGCGCCGGTTGATCCGGTCGATCTCGGCGGCGGCGTCCTCCATTCGGGAGATCGCGTCGAGGATCCGGGGGTCGGGGGTGAAGCCGGGGTCGTCGCGCTGGAGGCGGGCGATGGCGTCGCGGAAGTCGGCGGCGTCGCGCCGCAGGTTGACCACGAGGTTGTCGGTGAGCGCGCTGACCCCGCTGACGCTGGCGGCCCGGTGCGACTTGTCGTCGACGAGCCACACCCAGCCGTCGTGACCGATGCCGACGAGGTCGGTGCCGGCGACCTTGACGTTGGCGTCCGGTCCCTTGAGGAACAGCTCGATGCTGCTCAGCGAGAACGCGGCGCTGTACTCACCGAGGACGCCCCGGCCGTAGGTGACCATGTCGTGGCGCAGGTAGGCGCGGAAGCCGGGGCCGTCGTCGGCGCGTCCGTTCCGGTCGCGGAAGCGCCGCCACAGCGTGGCCAGGGCTTCCGGGTTGTGCACGGCGAGTTGCTGGGTGAGCCACACGTCGCCGCTGGCCACCACGGCCCGCAGGTCCGGATCGCCGATGCGGGCGAGGGCGTCGGCGAGGCGGGCGTCGCTCATCTGCAGGCCACGCGAGCGGGCCCGGCCGAGGTCGTCGACGGCGGTGCGCAGCCGGGCCAGTTCGTCGGGGGTGAGCCGGCCGCCGAGGCGGGTCTGGAGGTCGGCGACGGCGGGGCGTTTGCCGGCCTCGCTCTCGGCGGCGACCGCGCGCCACAGCGCGGCCGGTTCCAGCTCGGCGGCCCGGCGCAGCGCCGCCTGCCGGTCCGCCGGCATGGCCCGGAACGCGTCACCGACGATCGCGGCCGGCTCGGCGTGCCGACCGGCGGCCCCGCCGCCGCCGTCGAACTCCCGCAGCAGCGAGTCGGCGTACGCGCCCGCGTCGTCGGCCAGCCGCAGCGGCGCGTCACCGACGATGCCCTCGCGGGGTCGGCTCAGCTCGCGCATCTCGGTGCTGAGCTGCTCGAAGTACTCGCCGAGGGTCGCCACCCGCACCCCCTCGGGCAGGGTGCCGCCCTCCAACACATGGTCGAGGATCGCGGCGATGTTGTCCCGCAGCACGGCGATGCGTTCCAGCCGGTTGAGCGCGTTGCCCAGGTGCAGGTCGCCGACGTCGTCGACGATGCGGCGGATGAGGTGTTCCAGCAGCCGCCGGGAGCGCACCTCGCCGGCCTCGCTGTGCTCGGCGATCGTCCGCATGAAGCGCCGCAGCCGGGGGTTCGCGTCGGCGGCGGCGTGCACGGCGGCGGCGTCGAGGAACCGGCCGGCGCGGAACCGGCGGGGCCCGGTCACGGCCGCACCACCGGCACGCGCGGGCCGGCGGCGGCACCGCCGGGCTGCGAGTCGAGCACCATGAGGATGAACCGGGCGCCCTCCGGGCCGCCGACCGCGCCGCTGAGCATCGCCTCGCGCTCCACGTACGCGAGGATCGGCTCCATCAGCTTCTGCACGACGCGTTCCAGCACCTCGTTGAGCAGGATCTCGGTGAGGAACCCCTGGAGCAGGTCGCGGGACGCGGCCTCGACGATCTGCCGGGTGACCCGGCGTACCACGTACCCCCGGGCGGCACGCAGCCCCGCGCGGACGCCGAAGCGCAGCGCGACCCGGCCGCCGCGCACGGCCGCGCCGCCGATGGTGCCGACCTCCGGGATGAGCGACATCGCCAACCCGAGGTACGCGGCGAACAGCTCCACCTCGACCTCGGTACGGGTGAGCACCAGCTCCGGGTCCAGCATCGAGGAGTAGAGGCGCTCGCGTTGGTGGGCGTGCGCCACGTCGACGGCGGCGACGGCGACGCCGACCACGAACCCCAGCGGCGGGCAGAGCAGGGACAGCGCGATGATCCCCACCATGACGGCGAACGCGCTCAGCGCCTCCCGGCCCAGCTCGGTGCTGAACAGGCTGTCGACGCCGCTGGCGTAGTAGGGGTTGCCGCCGAAGAACTCGCCGAGCTGCTGGTGGGTGACGAGGTGGATGCCCTGCAACGCGTAGCGTCCGCCGGGGATCGTGGCCGACGGGATGTGTTCGCTGATCCGGCTGGAGCGGAAGGCGAAGCGCGCGTCGGTGCGGGCGCGGCCGAGCATCTCGGTGTTGTGGCGTCGCATGTCCTGCAACACCCGCCACAGCTCGTCGCGGATGGCCGACCGGTTTCCGGCGAAGCGGGCCAGCACCTCGGGCACGTCGGTGATCTGCTTGACCAGCGGGTCGACACCCTCGGCCTCGCCACGCTGAATGACCAGCGCCTGTTCGATCTCGGCGAGGGTCCAGAGCACCGCGTGCGAGTCACGGATGCGGGTGACGCCGTCGCGTTCGACGATCTCGCCGGCCGCGCCGGGGCTGGTCAGCGCCGCCTCGGTGGCGAGGAACGCGCTGGAGATGGCGCGGGCGGCCCCGTACCAGGCGGTGGACGGGTTCAGCACGCTCAGCGTGGCGACGGTGCCGCCGCCGGCGTCGGTGTGCTCCTGCGTCCACCGGGCGGCCTCGTGGCGGCGCAGCCGCTCACGCAGCCCCTGCAACTCGGCGTAGTCGGTGAGCTGGGAGACGATCAACCGCTCGAAGATCGGCGCGTACTGGTCGAAGCGGGCGATCCGCGCCTCGATACCGGTTTGCGAGCTGAGCAGGAGCTGCACCAGCATGGCCTGGCTGCCGACGACGAACACCTCACCCACCGCGGCGTTCACGGCCGGGCTGAGCGCCTGCACGAAGTGCAGGTTCCAGGAGGCGGAGGTGTCGATCCAGCCGCCCTGGATCCGCGCGAAGTGCTCGGGCTGGCTATAGCGGCTCATGACGAGTTGGGCGAGGTGGTCGAGGCGGGGTACGACGCCGGCCAGGTGACGCAGGAACTGCACGGCGGGCGAGGCGACCGGTCGGAAGTCCAGCGGGCCGAGTCGCCCGCTGCCTTCCGGCACGGGCCGGGTGAACGCCTCCCGCTCGGCCGAGCCGACGAGCAGGCTGATCGCCGCGGCCCGGCCGCGCAGCACGGCGGCGGCCTGGAGACAGAAGTTCGCCGGGTAACGGCACGGCTCGCCCATCTGCAACCGGAACGCGATGTCGTCCATGAGTCGGCGCAGCTCGTCGCCGTCCGGGCCGAGCGCGGCCAGCTCCGGCTCCCCGTTGAACGACGCGCAGGCGGGCATCGTGGAGTGCCCCGCCCCGACGGCGGGGAACCGCCGTCCCTCGACGCCCGGCGGCGCGCTGGGGCTGCTCGGGTCGAAGACGAAACCGCCCCGCCGGGCGGCGGTGCCACCGTCACCGGTGCCACCGGCCCCGCCACCGGGACCGCTACCCGTGCCGAGGCCTCCCGCCCCGGTTCCGCCCGGTCCACCGCCACCCGGGCCGCTGCCCGCTCCGCCGCCGGTTCCGTTCCCCGCGCCGGCCCCGGCGCCTGTGCCGACCCCGCCGCCGGGCGGCGCGTTCGGATCGGGCGGGGCGACCGGGCGCTGCTCGACGCTGATCGGCAACAGGTTCGCCGTACCGGTGAAGTGCAGCGTGGCGTCGGTCTCCTCGGTGCCGACCAGCAACAGGGAGACGCCGCCGATGTCGACCACCACCAGGCTGGTCGGGGTGGCCCCGCCCACCGACGCGAGGATGGCGTCGACCCGCCGCGTCACCTCGGCGTCGACGGCCCGCTCGATCTGCGCCTGGTACTCCTCGACGCTTGTGGTCTCGCCACGCGGCGAGGCGATTCGCAGCCGCCGCCGGATGTCGCCGCTCAACTCCTCGTCCACCATCGCGACCAGGGCGCTGCGGTCGGCGACCGGCCGCCGCTGCACCGTCCCGGGTTGCGGGCTGGGCACCCGCGCCTCGACCTCGAAGTGGGGTTGCGGGGTGGCCCGGAACACCGTCTCGCCGAACTGCTCGAAGGTCAGGATCGACAGTGGAGTGGTGGTCACCATGATCGCCCAGACCGGACGGCCGTCCACGCCGACGACCCGGGCGATGATCCCCTGCGGGGTGCCCGACGGGAGCCCGCCGTGCTGGCGTACCGCCTCGCGGGCCAGCTCGACGAGGTGACCGGCCAGGTAGGCGGCCGGGCGCAGCAGCCACTGGTACGTCACCCGCGGCGGCTCGGGGCCGTCCACCGGCACCTCGGCGGCGTCCCCACCGGCGTCGTAGGACGGCACCCGGTACATGGCGAGCAGGTGGCGCATCCGCTGCGGGTCGAACAGCTCGGTCGCCGGTTCGCTCAGCGGCAGGGGCACCCCGGGCGGCAGGCCCGGGTCGAGCCGCGCGGCGGCGACCACCTCGTCGACGCGCCGGCGCAGCCGGGCCTCGAAGGCCCGCCGCTCGTCCGGCGACACGTGCTCCCGGGCCGCGCCGGTCCAGCGGAACTCCGGCGCGTCAGCGCGTACCTCCAGGTAGCCGCCGTGCGGCGCGACCGCCTCCTGGCGGGAGCGTTCCAACGCGCGGGCCAGGGCGGCGGCGAGCGCGTCGGTCACGGCCTCCGGCCGCTCGGTCACCGACCGGGCGTCCAGCCGGATCCGCACCGGCACGTGCACCGAGATGGCCACCGTCAGAACCGCCCGTCGAGGTGCTCGGCGAGGCGGGCCAGCGCGAGGTCCGCGAGCGCGTCGGCGTCGAACGCGCCGCCGGCCGCGACCACCTCGATCTCCACCGGAAAGTGGTACGCGATGACGGCGCGGTCGTCCTCGGCCACCTGCTCGGCCTCGGCCTCGCTGCCGGCCGCCGGCAACACCAGCTCACCCGCGTGCACCAGGGCCAGCCCGGTACGGGTGACCCGGGCGGCGCGGCCAGCTCCGGTCGCCATCTGTTACCTCCGGTTGATCCTGGTGGGGTTACGGCAGGACGGACGGGTCGCCGGTCTTCGGGTCGACCGAGGCCGCCAGGCTGAAGCCGCTGAAGGTGGCCGCCGGCGCGCCGGAGATGGTGGCGGTGGTCGGTGTGGCGCTGGTGATCAGGCAGTCCTGCAGCACGAAGGACGAGAACGCCCAGTCGTCGCCGGTGTGCTCCAGCAGCGCGATGTCGAACAGCTCGCCGTCGAGGGCCAGTTTGGTGAGCCGGCCGGCGACGTCCCCGATCGCCTTGACGGTCATCGTGAAGTTCATCGACACGGGCGCGTGGATGACGCCCATGTGGGTCACCTCGCACGAGTGCAGCGCCTCGACGTTGAGCGAGAAGGACGGGCTGAACGAGTCGATCGGGCTGATCAACACCGTCTCGGTGCCCTTGGTGTACTGCACCGCGAGGCGGGTCTTCCACTCCATGGTCTGGTTCCTCCGGTCAGAACTTGGCCACGAGCGTGACCAGCAGGCGGCTCACGGCCGGGCCGTACGTGACGGTGACGACGAGGTCGACGGTGCGGTCGGCCCGGGCGGCGGTGACGATCGACGTGTCGGTGGCGGTACGGGCCACCTCGGGGATGGTGAGGATGTCGAGTACCGGGATCTCGATGCGGTAGTCGTCGATCACGGCCTGCCGCTTGAGCGGGCCGAGGATGCCGTCCACCTGGGTCTTGAGCAGGGTCATGCCCGGCTTGGTGATGCGGGCGTCGCCGACCAGGCCGATGAGTCCGGCGCGGAGCATGAACTCGATCGAGTCGAGGGTGCGCACCAGGTCGACGTGCAGCAGGCTCGCGTCGGAGGTGAACAGCCGCCCGTCGGCGAAGTGCAGGCTCTCGCCGGTGATCAGCGTGGGGTCGATGATCGGCGTGAGGTTGGCCTCGGAGAGTCCCTTGATCTCGGCCGGGCTGTACTGCTTGGCCACCGGGATGGCCACCCCGCGGATCTTCTTCAGCACGATGCTGTGGTGCACCGGCAGCCCGGCCACGGCGGCCATGGCGGCGGTGGCCGCGTCGCCGTCCGCGCCCCGGGCGGCGATCATCAGCATCCGGCTGGTGCTGCTCTTGAGCGGGTTCGCGGCGGTGGTGATGTCGGTGACGTAGGTGGGGCTCTTCTCGGTCGCCGGGTTGACCATGGCGAAGCCGATGCGGCGCTGGCCGGCGGCGGACATCGTCTCCACGTGCGCCTTGAGCGCGTGCAGCCCGGTGGGCGCGCCCGCTCCGGCGGGGTTGCCGACGGTCGACTCGTTGGCCAACGACACCATGGTCACGTCGTCGGCGGCCTCCAGACCGCTGAGCGCGGCGGCGTAGTCGTCGCCGGCGACCTTGACGCCGTACACCTTGGCCGGGCGCGGGTCCTGAAGGAACGCCAGTTCGAGCGAGTTGTAGAGGGCGTTGCGGACGACGTTGCCGGTCTGTCGGCGGGCGAAGTTGGTGACCGCGTCGTCCAGGGTCTCGATCCGGACCGGTGTGTTGGCCGGGGCGGAACCACCGTCGGCCGTGGACGGGGTCTTGCCCACCACGGCGATGACGCCCGGCGAACGCTGGGCCAGCGGCGCCGGTGGCGGCACGATCCGGACCTCGATGAACGGGAATGCTGCTGTCGGTGCCACGGGTCCTCCCGGACGAAGTTGCTGCTGGTCTGATCTCAGGTCGGGACGGCGGCGAGCCCGATGCCACTGCGGGCGAGCCACTGGCCGGCGCGGGCGAACCGGGCGGCCCGCTTCTGCGCGGCGGTGCCGGTGTCACCGCCGGGCCATCCGTCGTCGTCGAACGTCTCGACGGGCACCACCCACACGGCGACCACCCGGTGTCGCCGCCGGACGTCCTCCGGCGCGGGCACGTCCAGCCCCAGCTCCTCGGCCCGGGCGCGGACCAGCCGCGTCTCGACGAGCAGGTCGGCCAGGGAGAAACCCTTGTCGCGGACCAGCACGGCGGCCGCGAACGGCAGCGGGCGGGGCGTGGGTGGGGCGGTCGGCGGCGCGGCGTAGCGCAGCCGCACGGTCGCGCCGGCGGCCTGCCCCCGCATCCGGTCCACCAGGTCACCGGCGTTCGCCGCGCCGACACCGGCGAGCAGCCGGCCCAGGTGCGCGTCGGTGAAGGCGGCCGGCTGGTGCAGGCCCGCCCGCAGCCGGGCCACCAGTCGGGTACGGCGCTCGGTCTCCAGCAGCGCCGGATCGGCCGGCAACGCGCCCAGGTCGGCGATGATCTGTCGGTCGACGTCGAAGGCCGGCGTCGCCACGTCGAGGTCCTCGACCCGGTCCCGGGCGGCGCTCGTGCGCACCACGAGGCTCCCCCGCCAGAGCGCGTCGATGCGCAGCGCCGAGCTGCCGAGGCCGTGCAGACGTACGCGCAGCTCGGTACGGGCCGTGCCGCCCTCGCCCAGCCACTCCCCCTCGGCGAGGGTCACCGGCGCGGCCGCGAAGCCGAGGGTCAGCTCGTCGAAGACGGCCGCGTACGGGGGCGCGACCGGCATCGCCTCGGTGTCGTACGCGGCCTCGACCAGGTGGGCCAGCGAGGCGTCGTCGAAGAGCGCGGCGCGGGTGCCGGGATCGGCCAACCGCACCAGCACACCGTCGACGAAGTCCACGCTGCGGCCTCCCCGCTGCCTACCCCGGGGCACGCCGCCCGGCTCGGCACGATGATCGCCAAGGGGCCGTCACCCGAGCGTCACCGCCACCGTCACCGCCCTCGACCATCGGCCGGACTGTCGGCAGCCCGACGCGACCTCAGGGACGCAGGACCACGCGCAGGGGGTGCGGGGCGCTGCTGGCGAGGTCGTCGAGCACGGCCCTCAGCAGCGTGTGCTGGCCGGACGGCTCGTCGGCGAGGAGCTGACCGGCGTCGGTGACCAGCAGGGTCAGCGGGCCGGCGTCCAGCCGGTCCCGGAGCACATCGGCGAGGGCGTCCCAGGTGTCGCCCAGGTACGGCGGCAGGGCCAGTGCCTCGGCCAGCGCGGCGAAGAGCGCGGGTCGGGTGCGGGCCGCCGCCCCGGCCAGCACCACCGCGCCAACCTGCTCAGCGTCGTCCATCCGCGTGCCTCCTGGTCCGGCTGGCCACCGGGTCGGTCAGAGCCGGTAGAAGTCGGTGTAGTGGTTGGGCGAGAACCAGGTGACGCCCGTGCTGCGGTTCACCACGATCCGGTACGCGTCGCGGGCGGCGCCCTGGGTGCGGGGATACACGTCGTACTCGTAGTAGGTGGCGTTCGTGGGCAGTTGACCCTCGTAGTTGTAGAACCGGCCACCGGCGAAGTTGGACAGCCCGCCGCTCCAGGAGTACCAGCCGCGGCTGGTCGGGAAGCCCTTGCCGGACCAGCCGGAACGTGCGGTGCGCGCGTCCGCGCAGCGGCTGATGGTGCAGGAGCTGTAGACCGCCGCCGACGCGGAGTCCGTCAGCCGCGGGGTGACCACGGACGGGCCGACCAACGCGGCGGCGACCATGGCGAGGAGCAGGGCGAGGGTGGTGGTACGCCGGCGGATCGCGCCGAGCGTGGCCAGCGGGGACACGAGGGTGGACACAGGCTGCCTCCAGACCATCCGATCCATCGACCCGCGTCATTGGCGGGTCGGGCTCAGTCTGGCCGCTGCCTGCGCTCGGCGACAGCCCCACCGGCCCAACTGCTCCACAATGCCCGGTGAACCCCGGGCAACCGACATTGCGCCGCACATCGGCGCGGCGTCGGGCATTTCGGTCCTGCGTTGTTAGCGTGAGCTGCGGGCGCGCGGACCCGTGACCGTGAAGGGGTGCCATGACGGACGCTCCCGAACAGGAACCGAGGCCCGCGGACCTGTGGCGACAGCGGGGCGTCCGCGCCCTGCGGGCCACCCGGGACGGCAGCGTGCGCGGCTGGCGGTGGTGGGCGCGCACGTGGGACCGGCTGGTGGCCGCGCTCCAGGACGAGGCCCCCGTCGGCGCTGGTGCCGGCCCGTCCCCGCCCGGCCCACTGGTCGAGCAGCGCGACGCGCCCCGACTGATCGCCGTGCCCGCTCAGGGGTACGTCTACTCGTTCTACGTCCGCGCCACCTTCGCCTGGTCGTCACCGGCGAGCCTGCGGGCCGAGGTGCTGAACTGGTATGTGGGGTACTTCCAGCCGAACGCCATCCAGCGGCTGACCCGACTCGCCGCCGACGCCGCCCGGGACCTGCCGCCGCATCGGGCCGCCGACCTGGAGGTGGCGTTGCAGCGGGCACTCGCCGAGGACCCGGAGTGGTCCTACCGGCGCGGGGACGTCCTCGTCACCTGCCGACCCGACGCCGCCGTACGCCTCGACGAGCGGATGATGCCCGCGCTGCGACCGCACGTCGACGCGATGGTGCGGATGGAGTACCAGTTCGACGAGCAGATGCGCCGGGCGACGTACGCCGAGGAGTTGAGCCGGCGGTGGACGACGATCCTCGGCGATCACCTCGACGCGGACGCGGACCAGGAGATGGCGGACGCCCGCGAGCACCTGCTCGCCGCCCAGCGGGAGGCCGCGCGCTGGATCGGCGACCTTCTGCACCACCGGGTCAGCAAATCGTGATCGCGACTCGTTAGCATCCTCCCGTCCTTCCGCCAGGGAAGGCACGGGGGAGGAACACACGATGCAACTTGAACGCAACTGGAAGCCGTACGCCAAGGGCCCGGCGCTGCTGGTGCTCGCCGTCGTCCTGCTGTTCTCGCCCGAGCTGCTGGCGCTGATGAACCAGGAGTTCACCTTCGGCAACTGGGTCGGCTACGCGGGGGCGGTGTTGGCCCTGATCGGCGGCCTTGGCGCGGTGCGCGAGAGCCGCGAGGAGTTCGCCGTCGGCATCGGCGAGCAGGGCATCACCTGGACCAAGGGAGCGGCCACCACCGAGTTCGGGTGGTCGGAGGTGACCCGGGTCGCGATCGAGAAGCGGCCCAACGCCGGCAAGCTGGAGAAGCCGAGCATGCTCACCGTGTGGGTGGCCGACCAGACCCAGCGCGCGGTACCGCCCGACGTCGAACTGACCGGCCTGCGCGGCTACCGCGTCGCCGACCTGCGCAACACCCGGCAGTCCCGCGACGAGGTCGCGGCGGCGCTGCGCCAGTACGGCGGCGACCGCTACCCGGCCCCGGCCGCCTGAGAACTCGGAGAGTCACCGATGTCGACAATGCCCACTCCCGCACCCGCGCCACCTCCTGCCCTGCGGCCACCCGCCGACGGGGAGTGCCAGTTCTGCGGCAGTCACCCTGCCGCGCGGGTCTCGTTCCAGTCGATGACGAGCATCGTGATCCTGTACGTCGTCTCCTCCCAACGCGGCTGGATGTGCCGCGCCTGCGGCCTCTCGCTCTACCGCCACCACACCAACAAGACTCTGCTGGCCGGCTGGTGGGGCATCGGAATCATCGGCATTCCGATCTTCCTCGGCGTCGACCGCTTCCGGCTGCGGCGCATCCTGCGGCTCGCCCCGCCCCAGCCGACGCCGGGCGTCGCGGCGCACCTGCCCGCGCCACTCGACCCCGGCAAGCCGGTCATCCAACGCCCCGGCGCGATCGTGAGCCTCATCCTGCTGACCCTGTTCGTCCTGATCGCTGGCTGCGGCGCCCTGGCCTTCGCCACAACCCCCTGACGCCTCTGCCGCCTCGGGCTTCCTCCCATGATCACTTGATGGTGACCAGTTGTCAGAGGTCCCGGAGAACTGGTGACCATCAAGTGATCATGAGGATGAGCGGCGGTTGGCGAGGATCGCCAGGGTCTGCTGGCGGACCTCGTCGGGGTTCGCCAGCAGGCGGCGGTGGGTGAAGCGGACCACGAGGATTCCCCTGGTTGCGAGCAGGGCGTCGCGGCGGAGGTCGATCTCGCGTTCGGCCGGGTCACCGTGGGTGGTGGCGCCGTCCAGCTCGACATTGACGCGCTCGGTCTCGGCGAACATGTCAAGGTAGATGGTCCGGCCGCCGACCCGTATCGGCGCCTGCCGGACGAACGCCGGCATGCCCGGGCCCGTGAACACGTGGTCGTGGCCCCAGATCTCCAGCGGGCTACGGCAACCGGCGGCCAGCCGGTGCACCAGAGCGCGCAGCGTCGCACGGTCCGTCAGGTGGGGCTCCTCGGCCAGGGCGGCGACGAGTCGCTGCGACGTGGTGAGCCGGTCGTTGACCGCGCGGATGACCGGCCCGGGACGGTCACCCGGTGGCAGCAGCGGCCAACAGTCCACCAGGGTCCGGTCCAGTCGCGTCACGGAGAACCCGCCCCGAACCACCACCTGCGGCGGTTCGGCCGCGAACCCGATGCGGTGGCGGAGAGCGACGTGCGGACGGTCACGCAGACCCGAGCCGGTCGGTACGTCGACGTACACCGGCTCGCCGGGTGGCTGGCGGCAGGCCCCACACGTCGAGCGCGGTCAGCCGGCAGAGCGCACCCCGACCGTCGGCGTACGCGAGAGCCGCCCGCCGCGCCAGTTCGGGCTCGACGCGGGCCAGGACCGGCGTCTCCGTGCCCGGATGGGAGAGCAGGGTGGCGTCCAGGTAGACCCCGGGCAGCGCCCGGACCAGCCGACCAGCCCGGCACGTGGCCTGAACCGTCCATTCGGGTGCCACCCGCACCATTTCCCGCCAGGTACACACCCCACCACCGGAAGCCATGAGCGCGCACAGTCGCGAGTCCATGGGGCGAACCTGCCGTACCGCGCCCCGGCACACCGGTCGCGCCGGCGCCCCTGTGGACAGCGCGCGCTCCTGTGGACAGCGCCCCAGACCGCGCCTCGATGTGGTAGGCGACGCCTGTCAAACGCGCTCGTCACCTGGCGAGTGCACGGAGAGACCGTCACGCCGGAAACCCAGCGCCCCTCGGGAGGTACGGTCCGCCTTGCGGGCGGCGCCAAGCACGAGGTTGATCGCGACCCGGTTGGCAATGTCGTCGAAGCCATCGATACCGAAGGCCCGGAACAGCTGAATGCCGTCGGTGGGCCCGTTCCGGACCTCGATCCGCCCATCCACGTCGATGTAACTGGACGCGGTGACGGACTCCTTGTCGAAGACGTCGTTCGGACCGGCCACCACCGGCTTGTCCACGACAGCGGTCAGCTCGTGCGGGGCCGCGAGGAACTGCTCCAGCCGGGCCGAGGCTCGTCGCGCCCCCGCAGCATCGTCCGGCTCGAACACCCACACCCAGATCTCGCGTGGGTGCACGTTCCAGCAGATGAGTTCGGGCCCCGAGAAGTTGCCGTCAACGTCGCACGTCACGAGTGCGTCCGGAAAACGCTGCACCAGGTCCGCCACACGAGTGGCGAGACCGCCCGCGTAGGCGGCGTGTTCCGAGATGTCCCACGCCACTACGGCTCCCGCATCCAGGTCTTCGGGTCCGTCACGAAGATGCCCTTGCCCTGGTGCCGCCGGATGACCCGCAGTGCTTCCAGACGAACGTAGACCATCTGAATGGTGGACGAGCTGACGTCGAAGCGGTCGGACATGTCAGCGATCGAGGGCAACTTGTCCCCCGGCTTGACCTTCCCGCTGCGCAGGTCCCCGATGATCTCTTCCGAGATCCGGATGTAGTCCGGTATCTGTGGCATGGCACTCCTCGCGTGGCACGCCAATTTGATCACGACACGCACTGGCCAGACAACTAAGCGTTGCGGTGGCATGCTTAGGCATATATGTTTAAGTGCGAGCCGCTCCTCGCGTGGCAACGAGTGCGGCTCATCCCCTCGGTCGGGGGGGGGGGGGGGGGCCCCCCCCCCCCCCCCCCCGCCCCCCGCGCGGGCGGGGGGGGGGGGGGGTTGGTGGGAGCCCAAACCCCCCCCCCC
>NZ_JBNCKS010000018.1:62233-105060 GCF_049841635.1 Micromonospora sp. DT44
GGGTCCTCTTCGGGGGGGCCCCCCCGCGGGGGGGGGGGGGGGCCCCCCCCCCCCCCCCGACCCCGCCTGCCCGCAGAGAGGATCGTCGTGGCTCAGGTGTATCGAGGAAGCCAACCCGAGCCGGCCGGCTACCCCGCCCGGCTGACGCCGTACGAGGTGCGGACCCGCGAGTTCGCCGCCCGTCAGCGCGGTGTCGACCCCGATGAGGTACGCGAGTTCCAGGCCCGCGTGGCCGACGAGCTGAGCACGCTGAACGAGACGGTACGGCTGCTCAGTCAGGAAAACGGCCGGCTCGGGCGGGCACTGCGGGACTGGCAGAGCATGCACGCACGCGAATGCCAACCGCCGTACGATCAACCCAACCCCGGCCACTGGTGACCGCGCGCCCCTCCCCCGGTGATCTGCTGGTCATCGACGGCAAGGCCTCGGTGCAGTTCGCCGGGGAACACGCGCTGACGTTCCGCGTCGTCTCGGTGTCGACCCAGCCCACGTACGACGGGTGGGTCTGGTTGACGGGCTACGTCCTCGACCGCCGGGGCGATGCGACCACCAAACGCGAGATCTTCGTGCGACTCGCCGGACTTCGTCCTCCAGACGACAGCGGTCCGATCCCCTCTACGGTTCGTCACACCTCGTCGGCGCGCAGGGCGGCGTCGGCCGGCGCGGTCGTCCGACTGGCGAGCGCCTGACGCAGCGCCGCCGACTGCTCCACCGAGCCACCGCGGACACCAAGGCTCTGTCGGGCCGCCCGGTAGTAGCCGTCCCGGGCCTCGTTGACCCGAGCCAGCTGCGCCGAGATGTCCTTCGGCGCTTCGACGATCCTTCGGGCAAGCCGCTCCACCTGCCAGATCGCGTCGCGCCAGTCCGCGGCGGCCACCACCGTCGGCTCATCACCGAGCAGGAGCAGGTTTTCCCACACGATGGTGCGTCGCGCGTCCGACTCGGCCAGACGGGCAAGTCCCTCGTCCTGGGCGATCGGGTGGCTGTGCGAGTCGGGCCGCAGGTGGGCCGTCATCCGCAGCGCCACCGCGTAACTCTCCTTGAGTGCGTGCGCGTAGTCGACGTACGCATCGAGCCGCCGCTCGTCCCAGCGCACGTTCTGGCTACGCCGCCAGCGTGCACGATCGGCGAGCGACGTGGCGAGAATCGTGCCGAGGGTGCCGACCAGGACACCGAGGAGCGCCGGAAGCTGCGACAAGAAGGTGCTCACGCCGCCGAGGTTGCCGTACTGGCGCAGGCTGCGCCAACCCGCTGGCCCGACCACTGACGCAGGCACAGCCCAGGGCTGCCGGTACTGCCCACCTGAGGGTCTAGGACATCAGCCCCAGAAGATCCCCGTCGGGTCGCTTCCGATCTCGTCGAGCAGCACGCTGACCTTGGCCGACGGCGGAGTCAGATCGTAACGGTGGAAGCCGAGATTCCGGTCTCGGTAGTACAGGGTCCAGGTGCCGGTCTTCTTCGTGTACCGCAGTCGCGCGACAGGAGAGGTCGTCCACTCCTGACCGGCCTTTCCACGCCATGGTGGTCGTCGTTCGACGACCGTGAGATGCCGGGGCGCTTCGTGGCACTCGATCCGAACCTGGTCTCGCACGCTCTGCGGTACGCGCTCGTCGCACCAGCGCCGCACCAGTGCCACGTCCTGTTCTGGAAGCCCGCCCATCAGACCAGGATCTCATCCTGTGCATGCGGTCAGGCCGCCGCGCGGGTCGCGAGGATCGCCAGGGTCTCGCGGCGTACGTCGTCGGCCTCGTGAACCAGGCGGCGATGGGCGAAGCGGACCACCAGGATCCCGACGGTCGCCAGCAGGGCGTCCCGCCGCAGGTCGATCTCCCGCTGTCGGGGATCCCCGTGGGTGGTGGCGCCGTCGAGTTCGATGTTGACCCGTTCCCCTTCGGCGAACATGTCGAGGTAGACGGTGCGCCGCCCGAGACGGATCGGCACCTGCCGGCGGAACACGGGCATGGTCGGGCCGGTGAAGACGTGGTCGTGGCCCCAGATCTCCAACGGACTACGGCAGCCCTCGGCGAGCCGGGTCAGCAGGGTCCGCAGCGCTGCCCGGTCGCTCAGCTTCGGTACGGTCTCCACGGCGAGGGTCAGCCGCTCGGGAGTGGTCAGCCAGTCGTTGACCGCCCGGATCACCGGTGCCCGCCGCTCGGCGGGCGGCAGGATCGGCCACGAGTCGACGATGCTCTGCTCGATGCGAGTGACCGTCAGTCCTCGGCGGACGACCACGTGCGGCGGCGCGATGACGAGATCGTTTCGCCGATGGACGACCACTCCGGGGCGGGCCCGTAGGCCTACGTTGATCGGGGCGGTGAGGTGCAGGGGCTCTCCGGCGGCTTGCGGGCGCAGGCCCCAGGCGGCGAGCGCGCTGGAATGGCTGAGTGTGGCGCGTCCCCGCGCCCAGGCGAGAGCCGCGAGGGCGGCGACGCCCGGGTCGAGGCGGCTCAGGACCGGGGCGCCCGGTCTGTCGTCCAGCAGGTGGGCCGCCACGAACACCTCGGGCAGCACCCGTATCAGTTCGCCGGTGCGGCACGCGTGCTCCAGCGCCCACTCCGGCACCACCTGGGTCACCGTCGTACGGGTGACCAGCCCTCCGGAGCGCTTCACGAGGTCCCGCAGCACCGAGTTCACGCCCCGAACCGTGCTGCCCGGGTCCGAGGCTCCGCAAGCAGTCACCCCAGCCACTGTGGACAGCACACCCACTGTGGAAAACCCCCACGCGCGGCCGAGTTCTGCTAGCCCTCGATCGGTGGCTGCTCAGCCGCACCCCGCTCGGCGTGTCGTGTTGCCCAGCAACCAATGATCAAGAGGGCAACGGCTCACGCCGCGAGCGTGGCATAGCGGCCTTGGCGGTTTAGCAGGGTGTCGTGGTCGCCCGACTCGACGATGCGGCCGTGGTCGAGGACGGCGATCTGGTCGGCGTCGCGGACCGTGGAGAGGCGGTGGGCGATGGTGATGGTGGTACGACCCTGGGCGAGCACGTCGAACGCCCTCTGCACGGCGCGTTCGGTCTCGGTGTCCAGGGCGCTGGTGGCCTCGTCGAGGACCAGGATGCGCGGGTCACGCAGCAGCGTACGGGCGATGGCGAGCCGTTGCTTCTCGCCGCCGGAGAACCGGTGCCCACGGGAGCCGACCTCGGTGTCGTACCCGTCGGGGAGCGCGACGATGAGGTCGTGGATCTGGGCGGCGCGGGCGGCCGCCTCGATCTCGGCGTCGGTGGCGTCCGGCCGGGCGTAGCGCAGGTTCTCCCGGACGGTGGTGTGCAGCAGGTACGTCTCCTGGCTGACCACGCCGACGATCGCGGCCAGGTCGGCCAGGCGCAGGTCGCGCAGGTCGACGCCGTCGATGGTGACGCGGCCGGCGGTCGGGTCGTGCAGGCGGCTGACCAGGCCCGCGAGGGTGCTCTTGCCGGATCCGGTCTCGCCGACGAGGGCGAGGCTGGTGCCGGCGGGCACGTCCAGGGTGATGCCGGCGAGGGCGGCGGTGTCGCTGCCCGGGTAGCCGAAGGTGACGTCTTCCAGGCGCAGGTGACCCCGTACCAGGGCCGGGTCGAGGCGGACCGGTTCGGCCGGGTCGGCGACGTCGACCGGCAGGTCGAGGTATTCGAAGATGCGGGCGAACAGGGCCAGCGACGCGGTCAGCGACACGCCCACGTTGAGCAGGCCCATCAGCGGCCGGAACAGGCCGCCCTGCAGGGCGGTGAAGGCGACCAGGGTGCCGATGCTCAGTGTCCCGGCGGCGCCGGGCAGGCCGGCGGCGAGGTAGATGACGGCCGGTACGGCAGCGAAGATGATGCTCATCGAGGCCATCCGCCAGCGTCCGGCCAGCTCGCTGCGCAGCTCCAGGTCGACGAGGCGCTCCGAGGAGGCGGTGAACCGCTCGATGAGGGCGGGGCCGGTGCCCAGGGTCTTGGCGAGCTGGACGCCGCTGACTGACAGACCCTCCTCGACGGTGACGTTGAGGTCGGCGAGTTCGCCTTGGCGCTGGGCAGTGATCTCGCGGCGCATCCGGGCGACCCGGCGGGTCAGCCAGATGGCCGGTGGCAGCACCACGAGCGAGACCAGGGAGAGCTGCCAGGAGAGCGCGACCATCGCGACGGCGGTGGCGACCACGGTCGTGAGGTTGGCCGCGACGGCGGTGGCGGTGGACGTGACCACCGACTGCATGCCGCCGATGTCGTTGGTGATGCGCGACTGCACCTCGCCGGTGCGGGTGCGGGTGAAGAAGCCCAGCGACTGCCGCTGGAGGTGGCTGAAGACGTCGGTGCGCAGCCGGTGCATGACCCGCTGCCCGACCTGGGTGGAGATCCAGGTTTGGACAACGCCGAGCGCGGCGGTCACGGCGGCGACGGCGACCATGCCGAGGACCAGCCAGACCAGCAGGGTCACGTCAGCTTGCGGTAGGGCGCGGTCGATCACGGTACGCAGCAGGAACGGGCTCGCCATCGCGACGATCGAGGAGAGCACGATGATCGCGGTGACGATGACCAGCGCGGGTCGGTGGGGGGTGAAGAGGCGGCCGATGCGGCGCAGGGACACCTGCCGGGCCTGCTCTTTTTCCTCGGCGCTGACGGTGCGGTGGCCGCGGTCGCGGCCCATCGGGGTGGGTTCCAAGGGGAACTCCTTCCGGAAGGATATGCTGAGGTTACCTCAACATGAGGGAACAACAGCATCGGCTGCTACCGTATTCCGGTGACCGAGGACACCACCGACAGCGCCGACGAGAGCCTGGCCGAGACGTTCTGGGCGGTCGCGTCCCGCCTGCGCCGGCAGACCCGCGAGTCACTGGCCCCGTGGGACGTCACCCCCAGCCAGGCCCGGGCGCTGGGCGTGCTCGGCCGCCACGGCGAGGTACGCCCCGGCACCCTCGCCGAGCACCTGCGCATCGCGCCCCGATCGGCCACCGAGGTCGTCGACGACCTCCAGGCCCGGGGGCTCGTCGAGCGGCGACGCGACCCGGCCGACCGGCGGGCCACCCTGGTCGCGCCGACCGCCGAGGGCGCCCGGGTCAGCGCCGCCATCCGGGCTGCCCGCCGCGCCGAGGCGGACCGCTTCTTCGGCCACCTGCCGGACACCGACCGCGCCGAGCTGGCCCGCATCCTGCGCACCCTGCGAGGTTGAACCGGACGCCGGGTCCCCCGCGGGTTTGCCCGCCCGCTGCGCGGGTAGCCAGCGCCCCCGTTTTCACCGAGGGCCCCGCCGCCACCAGTCGGGGAGACCTGACAGGAGGGGCCATGTCCGCCCTGAACCAGCACCGTCCCGCCTGATGTGCGGGATCAGCGGAGAGGCACGCTTCGACGGCCGACCGCCCGACGAGGCGGCGGTCACCCGGATGACCGAGGCGATGCGTTCCCGCGGACCGGACGCCGAGGGCCTGCTGACCGACGACTGGGTGACCCTCGGGCACCGCCGGTTGACCATCATCGACCTGTCTGAGGCCGGCGCCCAGCCGATGGCGCGCGACGACCTGGGCCTGGCGCTGGTCTTCAACGGCTGCGTCTACAACTACCCGGAGCTGCGCGAGGAGCTACAGAACGCCGGGTACGCCTTTCGATCCACCAGCGACACCGAGGTGATCCTGGTGGCGTACGCGCACTGGGGTGAACGCTTCGTCGACCACCTGGTCGGCATGTTCGCGATCGGCCTGGTCGACCGGGTCCGACGACGCCTCGTCCTGGCCCGTGACCGGCTCGGCATCAAACCGCTCTACCTCGCCGAGACTCCCGGACGGCTCCGGTTCGCCTCCACCCTGCCCGCGCTGCTGGCGGCCGGGGACGTCGACACCGGCATCGATCCGGTGGCGCTGCACCACTACCTGTCCTGGCACTCCATCGTGCCCGCGCCACGGACCGTGCTGCGCGGCGTCCGCAAGCTGCCACCGGCCACCCTGCGGGTCGTCGAGGCCGACGGGCGCAGCCGGGAGCAGGTGTACTGGCAGCCCGACTACGTGCGGGAACCCGCCGACGCCGGGATGGACGCCGCCGACTGGCGGGCCGCCGTCGGGGACGCGCTGCGCACGGCGGTACGTCGCCGGCTCGTGGCCGACGTCCCGGTCGGTGTGCTGCTCTCCGGCGGTCTGGACTCCAGCCTCATCGTGGCGCTGCTCGCCGAAGCCGGTCAGGAGCACCTGCGTACGTTCAGCATCGGCTTCGACAGTCGGGGCGACGAGTCCGGCGACGAGTTCCACTACTCCGACCTGGTGGCCCGCGCGTACGACACCGACCACCAGCGGATCCGGCTCGCCGACGACGACCTGGCGCCCGCCGTCCGCAACGCCGTGCGGGCCATGACCGAGCCGATGGGCAGCCACGACGTGGTCGCCTTCCACCTGCTGTCGGAACAGGTGGCGAAGCACGTGAAGGTGGCCCAGTCCGGGCAGGGCGCGGACGAGGTGTTCGCCGGCTACGGCTACCACCAGCCACTGGTCGACGCGCCTCGGCACGGTGCCGCCGAGACGTTCGCGGCGGCGTTCTTCGACCGGGACCACGACGGGCTGCGTGCCGTCGTCGGCCCGGCGTACGCGCTGGACCACGACGCCAGCCGGGACCTGCTCGCCGGGCACCTCGACGCGCCCGGGGCGCAGACCGCGTTGGACGCGGTGCTGCGCCTGGACACCCACCTGATGCTGCCCGACGACCCGGTCAAGCGGGTGGACAGCATGAGCATGGCGTGGGGGTTGGAGGTGCGTACGCCGTTCCTCGACCAGGACCTGGTGGCCCTCGCGGCGCACTGCCCGCCGGAGCACAAGGTGGCCCAGGGCGGCAAGGGCGTGCTCAAGGAGGTGGCCCGGGAGGTGCTGCCGGCGGAGGTGATCGACCGGCCGAAGGGCTACTTCCCGGTGCCGGCGCTGCGCAACGTGGACGGACCGGTGCGGGAGCTGGTCGCCGAGGCGTTGCAGGCCCCGGCGGCCCGCGAGCGCGGGCTGTTCCGCCCCGAGTACGTCTCGCGCCTGCTCGCCGAGCCGGACCGGGCCGAGGCGGCCGCCGGCAGCAACAAGCTGTGGCAACTCGGCCTGCTGGAGCTGTGGCTACAGACCCACGACATCCACTGAGCCACCGCCGACTCCGCCGCCGCCAGCAAGACGAGGGCGAGCCGTCAGGCGGCGGCGGTCTGGGCGGCGAGGTCGTCGATGACGGCACGCAGGTCGCCAGTCTCGTCAAGCACCCGGCGCTGTCGGGTCGCGCCGGTGCCGTCGCGGCGCAGCCGGGCCAGTTGGGCCAGCACGTAGCCGAGGTCGCCGTGCCGCAGCAGCGCCGGGGCGATCGTCGCCATCAGGTCGTCGACCAGGTCCCAAGCCGGGCGGGCGCCGCCGGCCCGCAGGTCGATCAGCTCGCCGTCGAGGCCGTCGTGGGCGGCCCGCCAGTGCGCCGCCGCGACGAGGCAGTCGCGCACTCCCGGGGCGGGCACACCGGCGCGTACGTCGTCGGCGAGCGTCGCGACCAGGCTGCGGACCACGGCGGCGACCAGCACCGCGTCGTCCACCGTCGGGCAGACGTCGCCGACGCGCACCTCGACCGTCGGGTACGCCGACGACGGCCGGGCGTACCAGTAGACCATCGCGGCGTCCAGCATGACGCCGGCGGCGATCAGCTCGTCGACCGTGCGGTCGTAGTCGGTGACAGAGTCGAAGTACGGGGTGGGGCCGATGCTGGGCCAGCGTTCCAACTGCATCGACCGCCAACTGGCGTGGCCGGTGTCGTACCCGTCGTGCAGCGGCGAGTTGGTGGTGAGGGCCTGCACGACCGGCAGCCACACCCGCAGGTGGTTGCAGACCTGCACGGCCAGTTCCCGGTCCGGCAGCCCGACGTGCACGTGACAGCCGCAGACGGCCGGATCGTGGGCCACCGGCCCGTACCGGCGCGACATGGCGTGGTAGCGCGGCTCGTCGGGCACCGTCCGGTGCGGCTCGGCCACCGGCGTCGCTCCGACGGCGACGAGCCGGGCCCCGGCCCGGGCGGCGGCCTCGACGGCCGATCGCCGCAGCGCCACCAGGTGGGTACGGAGTTCGTCGAGGTCGGCGCAGACCGGGGTGACCATCTCGACCATGCTGTGCCGGAACTCCTGGCGGCTCTGGTCGCGGGCCGATCCGCGCAGCGCGGCCCGCACCTCGTCAGCCACCGGCAGGTTGCCGCCGCTGTGCGGGTCGAGCAGCAGGAACTCCTCCTCGACGCCGAGGGTGAGCGTGTCGAGGTCGGCAACGGCGTCGACGGTCGCCGGACGGTACGCCATCTCCGCCTCCATCCGCTGCTGCGGCCACGGGCGGGCAGCCGGGCCGACGGGCGGCTCGGTTTCCCGGTCGGTCCACCGGCAAACGCGCGGTCAGCCCGTGGCCAGCGCCGCCGCCCGCGCGGTGAGGAAGGCCCGTTCGGCCGCGTTGTCCGTCAACGCCACGGCCGTCCGGTACGCCTCGACGGCCTCGGCGTCGCGCCCGAGCCGGGCCAGCAGGTCGGCGCGGACCACGTGCCGCACGTGGTATCCGGGCAGGTCGATCCGGTCCACCTCGTCCAGCGCCACGGCCGCGCCGGCGACCTCGGCGACCGCGACGGCCCGGTTCAGCGCCACCACCGGGCCCGGGGCGACGACCGTGAGCTGGTCGTACAACGTGAGGATCTGTCCCCAGTCGGTGTCGGCGGCGCGGGGTGCGACGCTGTGCACGGCGGCGATCGCGGCCTGGACCTGGTACGGCCCCGGCCGGCCACGGCGCAGGCAGCGGCGCACCAGCGCCTGCCCCTCGGCGACGAACGCGGCGTCCCACCGGCTCCGGTCCTGCTCGGGCAGCGGCACGAGGTCACCGCCGGCGGTGGTGCGGGCAGCTCGGCGGGATTCGGTGAGCAGCATCAGCGCGAGCAGCCCCAGCGCCTCCGGCTCGTCCGGCATCAGCTCGACGAGCAGCCGGGCCAGCCGGATCGCCTCGGCGCACAGGTCGGCGCGGACCAGGTGCGGACCGGTGCTGGCCGTGTAACCCTCGTTGAAGATCAGGTACAGCACCGCGAGGACGGCGTGCAGCCGGTCGGGCAGGTCGCCGTCGCTCGGCACCCGGTACGGGATGCGCGCGTGACGGATCTTCGACTTGGCCCGGACCAACCGCTGCGCCATCGTCGACTCCGGCACCAGGAACGCGCGGGCGATCTCGGCGGTCCGCAGGCCACCGAGCAGACGCAGGGTGAGCGCGACCCGGGTGGCCGGCGCGAGCGCCGGATGACAGCAGGTGAAGATCAGACGGAGCCGGTCGTCGCGCACGGGCCCCTCCTCGAAGGGTGGGTCGGGGGCGTACAGCAGGGCCGCCTGGGCGTGCCGGTCGGCGCGGGTCGCCTCCCGACGCAGCCGGTCGATGGCCTGGTTGCGGGCGGTGGTGATGATCCAACCGGCCGGGCTGGGTGGTGGGCCGCTGGTCGGCCACCGCCGCAGCGCGATCGTGAAGGCGTCCTGCACGGCCTCCTCGGCGAGGTCGATGTCGCCGAGGAGGCGCACCAGGACGGCGACCGCGCGGCCGTACTCGGCGCGGAACACCGCCTCCACGTCGGGCACGGTCAGCCTCCGACGGCGGACCGGAAGGGGCGAACCTCGATCGGCAGGGTGGTGGCCAGCGCGTAACGGCGACCCCAGCGCAGGGCGGCGTCCAGGTCCGGAACGTCGATGATGGTGACCCCGCCCAGGTGCTCCTTGCCCTCCACGAACGGCCCGTCGGTGACCAGGACGTCGCCGTCGCGGGGACGCAGCACGGTGGCGGTCTCCGGCCCGTGCAGGCCCTGACCGAACACCCACGACCCGTCCGCGACGAGCTCGTTCCGCAGCTCACCGATCTCGCGCATGACCTGGGCCAGGAATTCCGGCTCCGGTGTCCCGCCGTCGGGCTGGTGCATGCTGAGCAGATAGAGCATCATCGTTCCTCCTCGTGGGCGGCGGGTCGACCGGACGTCGACCCCTCATCCTCCACACGAACGGCGAGCGCCCACATCGACAGGCCGGACGGACCGGTATCGGCTCGCCGACGCCGAAGGGCCGTGGCGGTACGCCAGGTAACGGCACGGTGGCCAGCGCGTACGGGGTACGGTGTCGCGGCCTCGCGGGTCGGGCGCGATGGTGTAGAAAGGCGGAGTGAGCGCAGCGGTGACTCAGGTGCCGGTCTTCGGGCGAAGGACGGTCCACGGTGGCTGACCACGACCAGCCGCCCATCCCGCGCGCTGTCGGCACCGCTCTGGTGCAGCTCGGCGACGTACCCCTGGCGGACCTGTTGGCCGGCGCCGGTGACGGCGTCCTCGCGCACGTGCTGGGCACGCTGACCGCCGAGGGTGAGCCGGGTCGACCCGGCGACGTGTCGGCCTTCGAGTCGAGCTTCTGACCGTGCCGGCCGACGCCCCGCCGTCGGCCACCCGGGACCGCCCTGCCGTGGCCGCGCCGCACATCCGGCAGGTGGTGCTGAAGGTCCACTCGCGGTGCAACCTGGCCTGCGACTACTGCTACGTCTACCGCCACGCCGACCAGGACTGGCGGTCCCGGCCCCGGATCATGGCCCCGGGCACCGTACGCCGCGTCGCCGACCGGCTCGCCGCCCACGTGGCCCGGCACGGCACCGACCGCGTCCGGGTGGTGCTGCACGGCGGTGAGCCGCTGCTCGCCGGCCTCGCCGTGCTCGACCGGACGGTCCGCACGCTGCGCGCCGCGCTGCCCACCGGCGTCACGCTCGATGTCGCGATGCAGACCAACGGGCTGCTGCTCGACGAGGCGGCGCTCGACCTGTGCCACACGCACGGCATCGACGTCGGCGTGAGCGTGGACGGTGACCGTGCGGCCAACGACCGCCACCGCCGTCACGCCGACGGGCGCGGCAGCTACGCCGAGGTGGCCAGGGCGCTGCGCCGGTTGGCACGACCCGAACACCGCGCCCGCTACGCCGGTCTGCTGTGCACCGTGGATCTGGCCAACGATCCGGTCGCCGTCTACGAGGGCCTGCGGGAGTTCGACCCGCCCCGGCTGGACCTGCTGCTGCCGCACGGCAACTGGAGCGCTCCCCCACCCGGGCGTGACCCCGACGACCCCGCCACCCCGTACGCGGACTGGCTGATCGCCGTCTTCGACCGCTGGTACGCCGAGCGGCCCCGGCGGACCGGCATCCGACTCTTCGAGTCGCTGATCGCGCTGCTGCTGGGCGGTCGCAGCGGCACGCAGGCGCTGGGCGTCACCGATCCGGACGTCATGACGATCGAGACCGACGGCACCATCGAGGGCACCGACACGCTCAAGACCACCAGCGCGGCGGCGATGCGGACCGGCTTCGACGTCTTCCGGCACAGCTTCGACGACGCGCTGCGGCACCCGTCGCTCGCCGGGCGTCCCACCGGGATCGCGGCGCTCGCCCCGGCCTGCCGGGCCTGCCCGGTCGTCGGCGTCTGCGGCGGCGGCCTGTACGCGCACCGGTTCCGCGACGGCGACGGCTTCGCCCACCCCTCGGTCTACTGTGCCGACCTGTTCCGGCTGATCCGGCACGTGCAGGAGAGGGTGACCGCCGACCTGGCGGCGCTGCGTGATCGGAGCGTGCCGGCGGTACCCCCGTGACGGGCCCGCTGACGGCGAGACAACTCGCCGGGCTGGCCGCCGGCCACGGTGACGCCGACACCGTCGCCGTGTTGCGCGGCGGGCAGCTCGGTCGCCGCCGGCTGCTGACCGTGGCCGCGGCCCGCGCCTGCCGCGACGAGCCACTGGTGCGGCAGAGTCTGGAGCTGCTCACCCGGGCCGAGCATGCCGAACCGGCGACGGTCGCCGCGGTGCTGGCCCATCCGCCGGTGACCGGTTGGGCCCGCGCCGCGCTCGACGGCGCGGCCGGCCCCACCTATCTGGCGACGCTCGCCACGGCGGCGGCGGTCCGCGCCGGCCTGACGTTCACGCTGACGCTGCCCCGCCCGGCCGACGGTGTGCTGCCGCTGCCCACCGTCGGGGCGGCGACGGGCCTGCGCGCCGACGGCGCGATCCGGCTGCGCGGCGCGACCGGCACGCTGCGGATCGACGGCGGCGCGGACGACGACGGGGTACGCGTCGACGCCCGCGCCGGTCGGCTGCTGGACGCGGGCGACGGCGGGATCGGGTGGCAGCCGGCACGCCGGACCATGCCGTTCGACCCGGCCGGGGTACTCGTCGACGACCAGGACCCGTGGCGCGACTGCTACCACCGGCCGTCCGCGCCACGGCTGGACGACGCGGAGGCGGCCCGGCTGGACCGTCTCGCCGCCGGGGCCGGGCAGTGGCTGCGCGAGCACCTTCCGGCGCACGTCGACGCGCTGGCCGGTCTGCTGCGCTCGCTCGTGCCGCTGCGTCCGCCGCCCTCGGGCAACCCGGTGAGCGCCACCAGCAGGGACGCGCTGGGAGCCATCGCGCTCTCCGTGCCGGCCGACGCGCAGACCCTCGCCTTGCTGCTCGTGCACGAGGTGCAGCACACCAAACTCGGCGCGCTGCTCGACCTCGTCCCGCTGCACTCCGAGGGTGGGCCGGCGCGCTACCGGGCGCCGTGGCGGCTGGACCCGCGCCCGGTCGGCGCGCTGCTCCAGGGCGCGTACGCCCACCTGGGGGTGGCCGAGGTGTGGCGGCAGCGGCGGCACGAGGGCACCGCGGCCGCGTTCGAGTACGCGTACTGGCGGGAGCAGACCATCCGCGCGGTCCGGCAGCTCGCCGGGGCTACCGAGCTGACCGAGGTCGGCCGGTCGTTCGTGGCGGACATGGCCCGTACGGTGCACGGCTGGCGCGACCCGCTCGACGGGCCGGTCGAGGCCGCCGCGCGGGACGTCGCGGACGCCGGGGCGGTGCGCTGGGGCCTGGCCAACCTGCGGCCCGACCCGGACGGGGTGGCCCGCCTGGCGCACGCGTGGCGGCACGGTGTGCCACCGGCGCTCGACGGCTCACCGTCGACGGTCGTCCCGGCCCCGGCCCGGCCCGCTCTCACCGTGGCCAGTGGCCCCGAGGCCGCCGTCCGCCACCGGCTCCTGGGCGGCGGCGGGCCGCACCGGTCGAGCCCGAGCGACCAGGCGTACGCGGCGGGCAACGCCGAGGACGCGTTGGCCGGGTACCGGCGACGTCTCGCGGCCGACTCCGGCGAGGTCGACGCCTGGGTGGGACTCGCCCTGGCCGCCCACCGCACCGGGCAACCGGCGGCGGCGCGGGTGCTGACCCACCGGCCCGAGGTGGTGCGGGCGCTGAGCCAGACCCTCGTGGACGCCGACCCGCTCGCCCTCGCGGCGTGGCTGGCGCAGGCTTCGTGACCGGCCGCGTCTACAGGAGCGCCGGTTCGATGTAGGCGTTGGAGCGTTCCCGCTGGCGGGCCTGCACGACCCGGGGATTGTCGCCGCCGAAGAGCTGCACGAGCTGCCCGAACGCCTCGTCGTAGAGCGCCCGGCCGGCGTCCGCCTCGCTCTCGGTGCCCTGGCGGCTCAACGCGAGGTTGACCGACGCCGAGAGGGTGTCCGGATGCTCGGCGCCGAACGCCCGGGTCAGCTCCACGTACGCGGTGGTGTCCAGCAGCAACGCGCTCTCCCGGTCACCGAGGGCGAACAGGTCGTTGGCCAGGTTGAGGGTGGCCAGCAGGGTGTGCGGGTGCCGCTCGCCGAGGTTGGCCAGCAACTGGTCGCGGACCCGCTGGGACAGCTCCCGGGCCTGGGCGTGGTCGCCCTGCTTGCGCAGCAGCACGCCGAGGTTGTTGAGGCAGGCCAGGCTGATGGCGTGCGACTCGCCGAGCACAGCGTTGTAGCTCACGCTCAGGCGACGTGCCAACCGTAGGGCCGTCTGGTTGTCACCCACCGCCGACCAGGTCGTGGCGAGGGCCATCTCGGCCGAGAGGGTGTCGGCGTGCTCGGCGCCGAGGGTGCGCTGGTAGCGGACCACCGTCCGCTCGATCAGCCGGTGCGCGTCGGTGAAGCGGCCGAGCTGACGCAGCGTGAGCGCCAGCTCCTTGGCGGTCCGCAGGGTCTCCGGATGGTCCGGGCCGTTCACCTTCTGCTGGCTGGTGTACGCGCGTTGCAGGACGCTGTGCGAGCGCCACAGATCGCCGGTGTCGCGCAGGCCGCGCCCGTAGTTGCTGGCCGAGGCCAGGGTGGACGGGTCCTCCTCGCCGAAACGGTCCCGCCGCCGTTCGTGGATGTGCTGGTCGAGCACGGCCGCGCCACGGAAGTCACCGACCAGCCGCAGCGACACGGCGAGGTTGTTCTCGGCGATCAGCGTACGGCCGCTGTCGTCGCCGAAGCTGCGCACGCTCAACTCCAGCGTGCGCCGGTCCCGCGCCTCGGCGTCGTGGTAGAGCCCCTGGGCGCGCAGGTCCGCGCCGACGCTACGGGCCGTCATCAGGGTGTAGAGGTGATCCTCGCCGAAGATCCGCCGCTGCCGCTCGTAGACGTCCCGGTCGATCTCGTACGCCCCGTCGAAGTTGCTCTGCGCGCGCAGCACGTTCGCCAGGTGGAAGCGCATGCGCAGCCGGGTGGGGTCGTCCTCGTCGGTGTCGCGCCACCCGGTCAGCGCATCCTCGGCGAGGGCGCGGCTGCTGTCGTAGTCGCCCCGCCGGTAGAGGTAGCGCACGATGTCCACGACGAGCTGACGCGCCTCGTCCAGGGTGGACAGGTGCAGGCCGCTGGGGCGTACGTGCGGCCACAGCTCGGCGTACTCGGGCCAGTTGACCGGCTTGTCGGGGTCTCGGGGGTTGGCGGCGGCGAGCAGCAGTTGGGCCTGTCGGCGGGCCTCGACGGGATCGCTGAGCTGGTCCTGGATGACCAACTGGACCAGCCGGTGGATCCGTACCGTGTTGTTCTCGGCGTCGACCTGGGCCAGGCCGTAGCGGCCCAGCTCGGCGGTGACCAGGCCCTGCAGGATCGGGTCGGTGAGCGTCGGGTCGATCGGCGCCATGAAGCTGGCGAAGCGGTCACCGGTGAGCATGGCGACCGGGATCGGCTCCGGCGCGTAGAACGAGCACAGCTCCAGCAGCCGGGCTGCGGCCGGCTTCTCCTCACGCAACTGGCCGAGGGTGAACAGCCAGGTGGCGGCGAGCGCCTTGGAGTAGCCGGCGGACTGCCGGCCGTCGAGGATGCGCAGCAGGCCGGGCGTGTCCAGCGAGTTCAGGTACTTCTCGACCTGCATGGCGCTGGCCCGCAGGTACGCGGCGCCCTGCTCGACCGCGAGCGGCAGGTCGCCGAGCTTCTCGGCCACCTGGGTCGCCTCGGCCTCGCTGAGCCCACGGACCCGGTCACGCAGCAGTTGGACGCTCTCGGCGCGGTCGAACACGGTCAGCTCGGTCGCGGTGGCGTACTCGCTCCAGCTCTGGTCGCGGGTCGTGAGCAGGACGTGGCCGGGGCCCTGCGGCAGCAGCGCGCGGGTGGCGTGGGTGGGCTTGTCGACGTTGTCCAGGATGATCAGCCAGCGCTGGTCGGGCCCGGCGCGGCGCAGCGCGTCGAGCACCCGGCGGGCCGCCTCGGCGCCACCGCCGGTGCCCAGCCCCATCGCCTGCCCGAGGTCGCCGAGGCCGCCGCGGATGCGGTCCTCGCTGTCCGCCGGGATCCACCAGACCAGGTCGTACCCGCGGCCGAAGCGCAGCGCGTACTCGGCGGCGAGCTGGGTCTTGCCCACACCGCCGAGGCCGTGCACGACCTGGATCGCCGAGTCCGGCGAGGTGGTGAGCCGGTCGCGCAGCGCTTCGAGTTGGGCGGCCCGCCCGACGAACGGGGTGCCGTGCTGGCGGACGTTGGAGATCGCCGGGAACGGGCCGGGGAAGCGGCCGACCACGCGACCGCCGGCCATGGCGGTCGTCCCTCCGGCCGCATCCAGCAGGCGGGTTCGCGCGGTGGACGGGTCGACGTCGGTGAGGTCCACCGGGCTGTGGTCGCTGTACGGCATCGTCATCCGCGACTCGTCGACGCGCAGCGGCACCAGCGCGCCCGCGTCGCCGAGCTGGTCCCGGCCGGTGGCGTTCTTCCACACCTCGCCGGCCAGGGGCGTACTGGCGTAGTGCCGGGTGAGGACGGCCAGCACCCGGCTCGCGCCGCTGACGGCCCGGTCGAACTCGGCCCGCCCGCCGGAGAGCACCGGCACGTCCAGCGCGCGACGATCCACCCGCAGCCCGGCGTCCTCCAACTGGTCGGTGATCCACTCGGCCCAGAGCCGGTCGGCCGAGGCGTAGCTGAGCAGCACGGCCTGTTCGGCGGTGAGCCGGCTGCGCTCGAACTCGGCCAGCGAGCGGCGTCGGTCCGCCTCGCCGATCGGGTGCAACTGGGTGATGCGCCCGTCGGTGATCACCGAGGCGAGTTGCTCGTACGCGGCCAGCAGGGTGCCGGCCTGCTCGGGCCGGTCACCGAACGCGGCGAGGATCTCCTCGTAGGCGTAGAAGGTGCGGTAGGGCACCTCGATGGTGTTCCAGTAGCGGGCGGCCGCCGCCTCCGAGAGGTGGTCGAGGAACGGGGCGAACTCGGCCCGTACCAGGTCGCGACCGGTCTCCAGCTTGCGCAGCTCGGCGTCCTCGACGCGCATCGGCACCGGCAGCAGCAGCGGCGGGTCGTCCGGGCGCTGACTGCGGATCGAGCGGGCCACCGCCGCCGCGCCCCGGATGCTCTGGGTGGACATGGTGAAGCAGTTGACGACCAGGTCGGGCAGTTGCACGGTGCAGATGCCGGCCACGTCACTGAGGCCGGTGCGGCTGTCGATCAGCACCACGTCGTACTCGGCGCGCATCTGCGCCCGGACCGCGTCGATGAACGACGCGCCGCCCTGACGCTCGTAGAAGTTGGCCCAGTCGAAGGTGCTCACCAACCGGGAGTACGCCGAGTCCTGCTGGCCGGCGGCCACAAAATCGATCACGCCGCCGTGGCTGAAGTCCCAGTTCAGCGAGACCGCACGACGTTGGATCTTGGCGTGGCTGCTGGGGAGTTCCTGCGAGTCCTCGTCCCGGTTGCGCTGCATCGTGGCGATCGAGTAATCCCAGATCATCTCGATGACGCCCGGGGTGGCGCGCAGCTCCTTGTCCCGCAGGAACGGGTGGAAGTAGCGGTGCAGACCCGGAGACTCCAGGTCCCAGTCGACGACCAGCACCTGCAGGCCCTGACTCGCGAGGATCCAAGCCACGTTGGCCAGCGCCATCGTGCGGCCGGTGCCACCCTTGTACGAGTAGAAGGTCACGATCTGGCCGCGTGCCGTCTCGTTCAGCGCCATGACATGCCTCCCCTAGGGACCTTCGAGGATCGGGCGGGTACCGGGGCCGTCGGTGGGCGGCTCCTGGTAGACGGTGCCCGTACGGTAGATCCGGCCCTGTTCGACGACCAGCACGTCCTCCAGCTCCTCCTGGAAGCGTGCGCAGGTCGCGATCTCGGTGCGCCACACGTCGCGGGTGTTGTGCACCAAGTGGTACGGGAGCACCCGGGCCAGGGTGTCCCACATCTTGCGGTTGCCACCGGCGGCCGCGTCGTCGGCGGCCGTCCACGGCACCAGCACCGGCGCACGGGGCGCGGTCACCTCGCGGTCGTGACGCATCAGGCTCTGCTTATAGCGCGGCAGGTCGGCGGACCAGACGTCGACCACCAGCACGACGATCTGGTTGTGCGCCCGCGCCCACTCCCGTACCGCCGCCAACTCCTCGGCGTCCTCCACCGTCCAGCCGTAACTCTTGGTGGTGGCGATGGCCCCGGCCCAGCTGCCGATGGGCACCTCCAGCTCGGGCTGGTACGGACGCCAGTCCCGGGAGACCGCGCCGTAACGGTCCTCGGCCCCGGGGCGACTGCCGGCGAGCTCGGCGGAGCTGCCGGCGACCAGGACGATGTGCACGTGCCGCGCGCTGGTGGCCCGCTGCACCGCCGTCGTCGCGGTGGCGCCGTCGTACGCCTGCGGCCGTGGCGGCAGGTTGAAGGCGCTCGTCACCTTGGACAGCACCGGGCGCTGCGCGGGCCGGCGGAGCTTGTGGTCCCGGGCGGTCTGCACGATGTGCTTGGCGAGCGCGTCGACGAAGTCCTCGTAGTCGTCCTCGTGCCGTTTGCGCTGCTTGAGGGTGAGCAGGCCGTCCTGGGCGTACGCGGTGCCGGTCGGGAAGTTGCGGTACTGGTAGCCGGCGACCGCCGGGGGCAGCTTGTCGCACGGGATCCACTGGACCGGCACGATCGCGGGTGGACGGACCTTGAACAGCCGCTCGTGCTCGTCGATCCGGTCGGCGAAGACCCGGAACTCCCGACCGCAGTAGTCGCTGACGACGTACCGGGGTGAGGTGAGCGCGATGAGACAGGCGCTGGTGGACAACGCGTCGGACAGCGTGTCCGTCCAGGTGCTGCCGAGCAGGATCTGCCCGTCGATGAATCCCGCCTCGTCCCAGCGGACGGCGGCCAGCCCGGCCACCGCGTCACTGAGATCGCCGAAGAACTTCTGGATCTGACCGTTGCGGTTGTCCTCTTGGGCGTAGCTCAGGAAGAAAAGTGGCACGCCCGCCTCCGCTCACGGGTTCCACGACCGGTAGGCACAGTATAGGACCGTCGATGCCAGCCCACCCGAGCCGCGATCATCAGCGCGGGCGCGCGGAGAGTCGTATGCCCGACGCTTGCGGGTGGCCGACGACGTGGCGTACGCGGACACGACCGTGGCCGGCCCGGTCTTCGGCGGGACCGGGCCGGCCTCGGCCCTGGGTACGACCCGCGCCGGCCCGGTCAGATGAGTCGACCGGATCGGCGCGGGCGTCCCGGTCAGGGGTAGTTCGTCAGGTACACCGTCTGATTGGCCGCGTTCGCGGTGCCACCGGCGTTGTTGATCACCCGGTTGATGGTGCCGACGCCACCGAGCGAGACGGTGACCATGTTGGTGAAGCGCACGTTCGAGTTGACCGGCACCTCGAAGGAGTGCTCCTCGACCACGGCGGGGTTGACGTTGAAGTAGCTGTAGCTGCCCAGCCCGAACGCCTGGTGGCTGGTCACCGAGTCGGCCACCTTGTAGGCGGCGTAGCCCCGGGTGGACCCGTTCATCCAGGCCGCCTGGTTCGGCACGTCGTACGGCAGTTCGTTCTGGTAGAAGTACGTCCGCCCACCGTTGCCGTTCCAGATGGTCTGGTACTTCTGGTAGTGCTCGACGAAGAGGCCGTACATGGTGACGTCGTCGCCGTTGACGGTGAGCCCGGTGTCGGCGGTGTTCAGCGTCCACCCGGTAGGCACGCCCTGGGCGGCGTGGTCGGCCCGCCACAGCCACATGTGGTCACCGATCACGTTGTCGCTGTTGACGGTCAGCGTGTTGGTGGCCTTGCCGACGAGGGGACCGCCGATGCGGAAGAACACGTCGTGCAGCGAGGTCGGGTTGCTGGCGTGGCTCGCGGACGAGCCCGACGGGCCGACCTCCATGAGCACCGGCGAGTTGGTGGTGCCGGCCTCGAACATGATGCCGGCGACCTTCACGCCGTCCACGTCGGCGACCCGCATCCCGACGCTGCCGTTGTCGGCCTGGATGGTGGCCAGGCCGAGGCCGAGGATGACCGTGTCGGCCCGGTTGACCTGGATCGGCTCGGTGACGTGGTGCACGCCCGGGGTGAAGAGCAGGTGCTTGCCCTGGGCGAGGGCGGCGTTGATGGTTGCCGCGCTGGTGCCGGGCTGGACGACGAAGAACTGCGACAGGGAGATCGACGAGCCGGCCGGGGTCTTGTTGTACCAGCTCGTGCCGGTGGAGTTGGTGCGCACGGCGGGCACGAAGACCCGGTACTCGCCGCTTGCCGTCACGTAGAGGAACGGCTTCTCGCGGACCTGCGGGGTCTGCGCGATGACGGTGTGCGACGGGTTGGGGAAGCTTGGCGGCGGAGCGCCGTTGACACCCTGGAAGACCATGTTCCACACCGAGCCGGTCCAGCCGTTGCCGAACTCGCTGTTCCGCGAGTACCACTGCTGCTGCGAGCCGGAGACGACCAGGCCGTCGATGCGGGTGTCGGCCAGCAGGCCGCCGCTGGACCAGCCGTCGCCGCCGTTCCAGAGCTGGATCTGGTTCTGCGCGCCGCGCAGGTGCATCCGCCGGTACGGCGCGGCCTGCGACACCGCCCACCGCTCCACGCTCACGCCGGACGGCAGGGTCACCGAGAGGTTCTCCGCGGCCCGCCAGAAGTTCTGGGTGGCGTTGCCGCCGAACCAGGTTGCCTCGGCCCGGACGTGGCCGTTGAGGTTGACGTCGTCGGGGCTCATGCCGAGGCCGGCGACCTGGGTGAAGAAGCCCAGGTTGACGTCGGCGGTGTAGGTGCCCGGCTTGAACAGCACGGCGTAGCGCTGCGCGCCGAACTGGTTGGTCTCCTGCTGGGTGAAGATGGTGTTCAGTCGACTCTGGATCGTCGACGTCGGGGTGCTCGGGTCGAAGACGTACGTGTTCGCGCCGAGGTTGGGGTTGTACGGGTCGGTCGTGCCGACCGGAGGATCGGTGGTGCCGCCGCCGGTCGTGTTGACCCCCAGCTCCCACAGCGAGTAGCCGTAGGCGGTGCCCCGGGCGGTGCCGTACACGCGCAGGTAGCGTCCGGTGCCGGTGACGGTGAGGCTCTGCGTGCCACCGGTGGCCGTGGTGGTGGAGTAGGTCGTGGTCCAGGTGGACCCGTCGGCCGAGGTCTGGAGCTGGAAGGCCCGGGCGTACGCGGCCTCCCAGGTCAACGTCACCCGGCAGATCGTGCGGGTGGTGCCGAGGTCGACGCGCAGCCACTGCGGGTCGCTGGCGGCGCTGGCCCAGCGGGTGCCGGTGTTGCCGTCGACGGCGGCCGAGGCGGGGGTGCCGGCGTTCTCGGTGGACGAGGCGGTCACCGGGCTGCCCTGCGCCACGTTGGCGCTCCCGCAGGTGGACGTGTCGCCGCCGGTCTCGCCGTAGACCTGGAACTCCCACAGGGAGTAGCCGTAGGCGGTGCCCCGGGCGGTGCCGTACATCCGCACGTACCGGCCGGCGCCGGTCACGGTGAGGTTCTGCGTGCCGCCCGCGCCGGTGGTGGTCGAGTAGATCGTCGTCCAGGTGGCGGCGTCGTCGGAGGTCTGGATCTGGAAGGCGCGGCCGTAGGCGCCCTCCCAGAGCAGGTTGACCTGGCTGATGGTGGCCCGCGCGCCGAGGTCGACCTGGAGCCACTGCGGGTCGCTGAAGGCGCTGGCCCAGCGGGTGCCGGTGTTGCCGTCGACCGCGGCCGAGGCGGGGGTGCCGGCGTTCTCGGTGGACGAGGCGGTGGCCGGGCGGCCCTGCGAGAGCAGGGTGGGGGCGGCCTGCGCGGGCGCCGTGGCCACCGCCGGGGTCAGGGCTGCCACCAGGGCGACCGCGACTCCGGTGAGGAGGTGCCGAACGGTCCGTCGCCGGGGACGCGGGCGTACGGATGTAGCACGAGATGTCATGACATCGCCTGTCGATAGGGCGTTACGGACGCCGTGCGGGTGGGGTCGGTCTTCGCCCGTGGTGCCGTGGGTGGTGCCGCCGATGCGACGCCGCGGGGGAGAGGAGAGCGCTCTCGTAGGAGTGTTGCGGCGAGATTGCGGCGGCGTCAAGACATCGATCTATAACTTCGTTATTTATCCCGAGAATCAGATTTTGTGTAATTCCGCCCCAGCCCCACCCGTCCCCCGCCAGAAGCTGACTCCCAGTGATCAAGAGGTTGGCGTCAGAAACCACGCCCGGGATGACGCGAACCTCTTGATCACCGCACCGGGGGCGGGGGTGGGGGTCAGGTGGGGCGGACGCCGCCGGCGGTGAGGAAGCGGGCTATCGGGAGGGTGGCCGCGCCGAGGGCCACCGCGTCGACGCCCAGGCGGCACAGCTCGATCGACGCCTGCTCGTACGGCTGGCGCAGCGCCTGCCGGCCGGCGGCCGCGCGCACGGCCGGCAGCAGGTCGCCCAGCGCCATCGCCGCCCACCCGCCGAGGACCACCCGCTCCGGGTTGAACAGGTTGATCAGGTTGGCCACCCCCGCGCCCAGGTAGCCGGCCGTGTCGTCCAGCACCCGTCGGGCGGTGGCCGAGCTGTCGGCGGCGGCGACCAGAGCGGCGAGCTGGGACTCCTCGTCCTCGCCGGGCACGGCGCGTCCCCGACGGGCCTCCCGGTAACGGTCGATGATCGCCTCCGCGCCCACGTACGCCTCGAGGCAGCCGCGTGCGCCGCACCGGCACGTCCGGCCGCCGTACACCAGGGTGGTGTGGCCCCACTCCCCCGCGCTGCTGGACGCGCCCCGATAGGTGGCGCCGTTGGTCACCACGGCGGCGCCCACGCCCGACCCGACCAGCGCGAAGACGGCGTGCCGGGCCCCGCGCCCGGCGCCGAACCACATCTCGGCCTGCCCGAGGGTCTTCGCGCCGTTGTCGATGTGCAGCGGCAGGTCGGTGCCGGCGCCGATGAGGCGTTCCAGCGGCACCCGGTCCCAGCCGAGGGCCTGGGCGTGCACGACGGCCTCGTCGCCCTGCTCGACCACGCCGGAGACGCCGATGCCGACGCCGAGCACGTCGGCGGTGGCCACGCCGGCCCGGCCGGTCACCACCTCGATGCCGGCCAGCACGTGCCCGGCCACCAGGTCCGGCTCGGTACGGGCCGGGTCGAGCGGGTACTCGACGCTGGCGAGCAGCGTCATCGCGAAGTCGAACAGCTCGACCCGGACCCGGGTCTCGCCGACGTCCACGCCGATCACGAAGGCGTACCGGGAGGCGACCCGCAGCAGCATGCTGGGTCGGCCGCCGTCGGACTCGGCGGCCCCGGCCTCGACGACGATGCCCTCGTCGATCAGGTCGGTCACCACGTTGCTCACCGCCGGCTGGCTCAGCCCGGTGCTGCGCACCAGGTCCTGCCGGGTGAGCGGGGCATCGAGGAAGAGCTTCGTCAGCAGGGCGGACCGGTTGCGCAGCCGGACGCTCCGGTTGGTGGCACGCGCCAGCTCCACTCGTCACCTCGTTCCCGTCGGCCGTAGGTGGCGACTGTAACCGCACCGTGCTTGACGACCCACCGGCCAACCACTTTAATGACGACATTCATTAAGCCGTGATGTAACTCCCGGGAAACGCCGAAGGACCTCCGCCGGCGCGTCCGGAGAAACCCCGTCCGCAGCCGACCGCCGTCGCCTCACCCCTATCGACGACGACGGTCGGCGGACCCCCACCACGAACCGGAAGGGCTGACCGTGTCGAGACGACACCTCGGGATATTCGCTGCCGCCGTACTGGCCGCCGCATCGCTGACCGCCTGCGGCGGCTCCGGCGACGACTCCGCCTCCTCGCCCAAGACCCTCACCTACTGGGCCAGCAACCAGGGCGCCAGCCTGGAGGCCGACAAGACCACCCTCCAGCCCGAACTGGACAAGTTCGAGAAGCAGACCGGCATCAAGGTCAACGTCGAGGTGGTCCCCTGGTCGGACCTGCTCAACCGGCTGCTCGCCGCCGCCACCTCGGGCAAGGGCCCGGACGTGGTGAACATCGGCAACACCTGGTCGGCGTCGCTGCAGGCCACCGGCGCGCTCGTCGAGTTCGACGACGCCGCCCTGACGGCCGTGGGCGGCAAGGACCGGATCGTGCCCGCCGCGCTCGCCGCCGCCGGCGCGCCCGGCAAGCCGCCGGCCGCCGTGCCGCTCTACTCCATGGCGTACAGCCTGTACTACAACAAGAAGATGTTCGCCGACGCGGGCATCACCGCCCCGCCGACGACCTGGGAGCAGGTCGTCGAGTACGGCAAGAAGCTCAGCACCGGTGGCAAGTGGGGCCTCGCGATCGAGGGCGCCAACCCGTCGGAGAACGCCCACCACGCGTTCACCTTCAGCCAGCAGTACGGCGGCGAGTGGTTCGACTCGGCCGGCAAGCCGACCTTCGACACCCCGCAGAACGTCTCGGCCATCAAGCGCTACATCGACTTCATGGCCGCTGACAAGATCACCAACCCGAGCAACGCCGAGTACGCGCAGAACCAGTCGGTCTCGGACTTCGCCAACGGCAAGGCCGCCATGCTGCTGTGGCAGTCCGCCGGCTCGAACCTGAAGACCCAGAACATGGCCGCCGACGCGTACGGCGTGGCCCCGGTGCCGTTCCTGGCCAACCCGCCGGCCGGCGGCAAGAAGGTCAACAGCATGGTGGCCGGCATCAACATGGCCGTCTTCAAGCACACCAAGAACAAGGACGGCGCGCTGAGCTTCGTCAAGTTCATGACCAGCGACGAGGAGCAGACGATCCTCAACAAGACGTACGGCTCGCTGCCGGCAGTGAAGACCGCCGGCGCCGACCCGGCGTTCAGTGCCCCGGAGCAGAAGAGCATCCAGGAGACCCTGGTCACCACCGCGGCCCCGCTGCCGCAGGTGCCCGAGGAGAGCACCTTCGAGACCCTGGTCGGCACCGCGATGAAGGAGTTGTTCGCCGACGCGGCGAGCGGCAAGCCGGTCACCGAGGCATCGGTGAAGGCGAAGCTGACCGACGCGCAGCAGAAGATGCGCTGACCCACGCAGCGCCGGTGGCCGTGGTCGGGCTCGTCGCCTGACCACGGCCACCGCCTCCGAGAGGACCCCGATGGCAACCAGCACCACCGCGCCGGACGCCGACCGGCGCGCACCCCGGGCCGGGTCACCCGCCCGGGGGGCCGCCCGCCGGCCGCGCGGCCCCCGCCGTTCCCTCCTGCCGTACCTGCTGCTCGCGCCGGCCATCGTGCTGGAACTCGCCATCCACGTGATCCCCATGGTGGTCGGGGTCTGGATGAGCATGCTGGAGCTGACCCAGTTCCACATCCGCGACTGGTCCACCGCACCCTTCGTCGGCCTGGAGAACTACCGAGCCACCCTCGACTTCAACAGCGCCGCCGGCAAGGAACTGCTGCACTCGTTCTGGATCACGCTCGCCTACAGCGTGCTCTCGGTCGGGTTCGCCTGGCTGCTCGGCATCGCGGCGGCCGTCGTGCTGCAGAAGCCGTTCCGTGGGCGGGCCATCCTGCGGGCGCTGTTCCTCACCCCGTACGCGCTGCCGGTCTACGCCGCCGTGATCACCTGGAGCTTCCTGCTGCAGCGCGACACCGGCCTGGTCAACCACGTGCTCGTCGACCAGCTCGGCCTGCTGAACGAACGGCCGTTCTGGCTGATCGGCGACAACAGCTTCTGGTCGCTGCTGGTGGTGTCGGTGTGGCGCAACTGGCCGTTCGCGTTCCTCTGCCTGATGGCCGGTCTGCAGAACGTGCCCGGCGAGCTGTACGAGGCCGCCGCGATCGACGGGGCCGGGTTCTGGCGTCGGCTGCGCTCGGTCACCCTGCCCATGCTGCGGCCGGTGAACCTGGTGCTGCTGCTGGTGCTGTTCCTCTGGACGTTCAACGACTTCAACACGCCGTTCGTGCTCTTCGGCGGCTCCGCGCCCGCGCAGGCCGACCTGATCTCCATCCACATCTACCGCAGCTCCTTCAAGACCTGGGACTTCGGGTCGGGCTCGGCGATGTCGGTGGCGCTGCTGCTGTTCCTGATGGTCGTCTCGGCCGCGTACCTGCTGATCACCAACCGCCGGAGGGACGACCATGCGTGAGACCGCCGGTGAGCGCTGGGGCCGACGCATCGTGCTGACCCTGCTCACCCTCTTCGTCGTCACCCCGCTCTACGTGATGGTGACCTCCGCGGCGAAGCCGCTGCGGGACGTGCAGAACGGGTTCACCTGGTGGCCCAGCCGGCCCACCCTGCAACCGTTCGTCGACATGTGGAGCACCGTGCCGCTGGCCCGCTACCTGGTGAACAGCCTCGTGGTGTCGAGCCTCGCGGCGGTCTGCTCGGTCGCGATCGCCATCTTCGCCGCGTTCGCGGTCAGCCGGTACCGGTTCCGTGGCCGGGGCGTCTTCACCGTGACGGTGCTGTCCACGCAGATGTTCCCCGGCATCCTGTTCCTGCTGCCGCTGTTCCTCATCTACGTCAACCTGGGCAACGCCACCGGCATCGAGCTGTACGCCAGCCGGACCGGCCTGGTCATCACGTACCTGACCTTCTCGCTGCCGTTCTCGATCTGGATGCTGGTCGGTTACTTCGACTCGATCCCGCGCGGCCTGGACGAGGCGGCGCAGGTCGACGGTGCCGGGGCGCTCCGCACGCTGTTCCAGGTCATCCTGCCGGCCGCCGTGCCCGGCGTGGTCGCGGTGACCGTGTACGCGTTCATGACCGCCTGGGGTGAGGTGCTGTTCGCCTCGGTGATGACCGACGAGGGCAGCCGCACCCTGGCGGTCGGCCTCCAGGGCTACTCGACGCAGTTCAACGTCTACTGGAACCAGATCATGGCCGCGTCGCTGGTGGTCAGCATCCCCGTCGTCGCCGGGTTCCTGGCCCTGCAGCGGTACTTCGTCGCCGGTCTCACCGCCGGCGCCGTCAAGTGAGTCACCCCAACCCAGAGGAGAGCCTTCCCGTGCCGGACCTGTCCAAGCTGCCACCCGACTTTCTCTGGGGCGTCGCCACGGCGGCGTACCAGATCGAGGGGGCCGTCGACGTCGATGGCCGGGAGCCGTCCATCTGGGACACCTTCTCGGCGACCCCGGGCAACGTCGACAACGGCGACACCGGGGCGGTGGCCTGCGACCACTACCACCGGTGGCCGGAGGACGTGGGGCTGCTGCGGCAGCTCGGCGTGGACGCGTACCGGTTCTCGGTGGCCTGGCCCCGGGTGATGCCCGCGGGTGTGGGCCGGGTCAACGCCGCCGGGCTGGACTTCTACGACCGGCTCGTCGACACGCTGCTCGCCGACGGGATCCGACCGTTCGTCACGCTCTACCACTGGGATCTGCCGCAGGCCCTGCAGGACGCCGGCGGTTGGCCGGAGCGCGCCACGGCCGAGGCGTTCGCCGACTACGCGGCGGTCGTGGCCGGTCGCCTGGGCGACCGGGTGGCCGACTGGTGCACGGTCAACGAGCCGCTCTGCGTGTGCTGGATCGGGCATCTGGACGGGAACATGGCCCCCGGCGAGCGGGACCTGACCCGCGCGGTGCGCGCCTCGCACCACGTGCTGCTCGGGCACGGCCTCGCCACCCAGGCGATCCGGGCGAACGCAGCCCGGCCCGCCTCGGTGGGCCTGGTCGTGAACCTCAGCCCGATCGAGCCGGCGACCGACCGACCCGAGGACGTCGCGGCGGCGCGGCGGGCCGACGGGCACGTCAACCGCTGGTGGCTGGACCCGGTCCACGGGCGGGGCTACCCCGCCGACATGGTCGAGACGTACGGGGTCGAGCCGCCGGTACGCGGTGACGACCTCGCGGTGATCGCGACGCCCACCGACTTCCTCGGGGTGAACTACTACTTCCGGCAGTTGGTGGTCGACGACCCGACCGGCCCGGCGCCGTACGTGAAGCAGGTGCCGGTACCCGGCTCGGTGGAGACCGCGATGGGCTGGGAGATGTACCCGGCGGGCCTGGAGCGGCTGCTCGTCGACGTGCACGAGCAGTACGGACCGGCCCGGATCATCGTCACCGAGAGCGGCTCGGCGTGGCACGACGAGATCACCCCCGAGGGCACGGTGGAGGACAAGGAGCGCACCGACCACCTGGAGCAGCACCTGGCGGCGTGCGCGTCGGCGGTGGCCCGGGGCGTGCCGCTGGACGGCTACTTCGTGTGGTCGCTGCTGGACAACTTCGAGTGGGCGTACGGCTACGACAAGCGTTTCGGGCTGGTACACGTCGACTACACCAACCAGCGGCGGACGGTGAAGGCGAGCGGCCTGCGCTATGCGGAGCTGATCCGCGCGCACCGGAACATCGCGCGGGCCACTCCGGTGGCCTGAGACGACAGGCGGGGCGGACGGCCGCCCGGGTTGCGCTGCGGCGCGTACCCGGGCGGCCCTCGCCGTTGGTGGGCGGACGCACGGGTCGACGAAGGGGCCTTCGCGTTATCCGCCCTGATTTGTCCCTCGCGCGGCTAGTCTGGGGCGATGTCCGCCGGAGCAGAGAGTCAGACGGTCGTCGACGCGCAGCACGCGTCACGGGTGGCGTTCGACGTCAACGGCGCCCCGCGCGAGGTGACGCTGGACAACCGCACCACCCTGCTCGACACGCTGCGCGAGCATCTCGGCCTCACCGGGGCCAAGAAGGGCTGCGACCACGGCCAGTGCGGCTCCTGCACGGTGCTGCTCGACGGCCGCCGGGTGAAGAGTTGCCTGCTCCTCGCGGTCACCCTGGACGGCCGCTCGGTGGTCACCGTGGAGGGGTTGGCCGACGGGGAGGAACTGTCGCCGTTGCAGGCCGCCTTCATCGCGCACGACGCCTTCCAGTGCGGCTACTGCACCCCCGGGCAGCTCTGCTCGGCGCGCGCAATGCTCGACGAGGTCGAACAGGGCTGGCCCAGCGCGGTCACCGAGGACATCACCGCCGCGCCCGACCTCACCGACGCCGAGATCCGCGAGCGGATGGCCGGCAACCTGTGCCGCTGCGCCGCGTACCCGCACATCGTGGCGGCCGTCCGCGAGACGGCGGCGGCGCGATGAGGCCGTTCCGCTACCACCGGCCCACCGACGTGGCCGACGCCGTCGCCGTGCTGGCCGCCGAGCCGCAGGCGGCGTACCTCGCCGGCGGCACCAACCTGGTGGACCTCATGAAACTCGGGGTACAGCGCCCCGACGTGCTGGTGGACGTGAACCGGCTGCCCCTGGACGCCGTCGAGGAGCTGCCCGACGGCGGACTGCGGATCGGCGCGACGGTGCGCAACAGCGACCTGGCCGCGCACCCGGCGGTCCGCCGCGACTACCCGGTGCTGACCCGCGCCCTGCTCGCCGCCGCCTCCGGGCAACTGCGCAACATGGCCACCACGGGCGGCAACCTGTTGCAGCGCACCCGCTGCCCGTACTTCCAGGACACCGGCAAGGCGTGCAACAAACGCGACCCGGGCAGCGGATGCGCCGCCCTGCACGGCGAGAACCGCGACCTCGCGGTGCTGGACTGGTCCGAGCAGTGCGTGGCCACCCACCCGTCGGACCTGGCCGTCGCACTCGCCGCGCTGGACGCCGTGGTGGAGGTGCAGGACACCGACGGCGTCCGGGACGTCCCCATGGTCGACCTGCACCGCTCGCCCGGTAATCATCCGGAACGGGAGACCACCCTGGCCCGCGGCGCGCTGATCACGGCCGTACGGCTGCCGGCGCTGCCGGCCGCGCGTCGCTCGACGTACCTCAAGGCGCGCGACCGGGCGTCGTTCGCCTTCGCGGCCGGCTCGGTGGCCGCGGTGCTGGACCTCGACGGCGACGTCGTCCGCGACGTGCGGCTGGCCTACGGGGCGTTGGCCCACCGGCCGTGGCGCGCGTACCGGGCCGAACAGGAGCTGCGCGGCCACCCGTTCAGCCCCGAACTGGCGGCGCGCGCCGCCGACGCGGAGCTGGCCGAGGCCCGCCCGCTGAGCGACAACGGCTTCAAGCTGCCCCTGACCCGGTCCATCACCGTACGGGTGCTCAGCGAACTGGCGGCGTCGTGACCACCGGGGCGATCGGTCAGGCGCACCCCCGGCTGGAGGGCCGGGAGAAGGTCACCGGCGCGGCACGGTACGCGGTGGAGTACCCGGTCGACGGAGTCACCTACGGCTGGGTGGTGCCCGCGACCGTGGTGCGCGGTCGGATCACCCGGATCGACACCACCGAGGCGCTGGCCTCGCCCGGCGTGCTGGCCGTCGTGCACCACGGCAACGCGCCCCGGCTGGCGACCAGCCCGGAACCGGATCTGTGGCTGCTTCAGGACCCGGCCGTGCACTACCGGGGGCAGTACGTCGCGGTCGCGGTGGCCACGAGCCTGGAGGCCGCTCGCGAGGGCGCCCGGCTGGTGCGCGTCGAGTACGACGCGGGCCCACACAGCACGGTGCTCACCGACGACCACCCCGGTCTGTACAAACCGGACGAGGTCAATCCCCACTACCCGACCGACACGGCCGAGGGGGACTTCGACGCGGGGTACGCGGCCGCACCGGTCCGGGTGGACGCCACCTACCGGACCCCGGCCTACCACAACAACCCGATGGAGCCGCACGCCACCACGGCGCAGTGGACCGACGGGCGGCTGCTCGTGCACGACTCCAACCAGGGCGCGTCATCGGTGCGGGCCACCCTCAGCGAGCTGTTCGACCTGCCCCGCGAGTCGGTCCGGGTGATCGCCGAGCACGTCGGCGGGGGCTTCGGCAGCAAGGGGTACGCCAAGGCCGCCGTGGTGTTGACCGCCCTGGCCGCCCGACACGTGGACCGGCCGGTGAAACTGGCGCTGACCCGCCAGCAGATCTTCGGGCCGATCGGCTACCGCACGCCCACCATCCAGCGGGTCCGCCTCGCCGCCGACACGGATGGGCGACTCACCGCGATCAGCCACGACGCGATCAGCCAGACCTCGATGATCCGCGAGTTCGCCGAGCAGACCGCCGTCTACACCCGCAGCATGTACGCCGCACCCCACCGCCGTACGACACATCGGCTGACCCGCCTCGACGTGCCCACCCCGTTCTGGATGCGGGCGCCGGGCGAGTGCCCCGGCGCGTACGCGCTGGAGTCGGCGATGGACGAGTTGGCCGTGGCCGTCGGCATCGACCCGGTGGAGCTGCGTATCCGCAACGACACCGCCATCGACCCCGACCAGGGAGAACCGTTCACGAGTCGCAACCTGGTGGCGTGCCTGCGCGAGGGCGCGCGGCGGTTCGGCTGGGCCGACCGGAATCCGATGCCCCGGTCCCGGCGCGAGGGACGCTTCCTGGTCGGCTCCGGCGTGGCCGGCTCGGCCTACCCGACACGGTCCCGCCCGTCCTCGGCGCGGGTCACCGCCCGTCCGGACGGCGGCTTCCTGGTCCAGATCAACGCCACCGACATCGGCACCGGGGCGCGTACGGCGCTCTGGCTGGTCGCCGCCGACGCCCTGGGGGTGCCCCCCGAACGGATCGAGATCAGGATCGGTGACAGCGACCTGCCCACGGCCTCGCTGGCCGGTGGCTCGATGGGCACCTCCAGTTGGAGCTGGGCGGTGATCCGGGCGTGTGCGGCGCTGCGCGCCAAGCTGCCCGACGGCACACCGCCGACCGCCGAGGTGAGCGCCGAGGCGGACACCACCGACGAGATCGGCGAGCAGGCCGCGCTCCCCCGGTACGCGTACGGGGCGCAGTTCGTCGAGGTCCGGGTGGACACCACCACCGGCGAGATCCGGCTCAACCGGATGCTCGGCGTGTTCGCGGCCGGCCGGATCGTCAACCCGACGACGGCGCGCAGCCAACTCATCGGAGGCATGACGATGGGCCTGTCGATGGCGCTGCACGAAGGGGGCCTGCTCGACGAGCGGTACGGCGACTGGGTCAACCACGACCTGGCCACCTACCACATCACGGCCTGCCCGGACGTGGAGTCGATCGAGGCGTACTGGGTGGACGAACACGACGACGAGCTGAACCCCGCCGGGGTGAAGGGCATCGGGGAGATCGGGATCGTGGGCGCGGCGGCGGCGGTCGCCAACGCGGTGTACCACGCCACCGGCGTGCGCATCCGTGACCTGCCGATCCAGCTCGACAAGCTCGTCGGAGTATCAGATCTGGCTTAAATAAGCCAGGAGTGATACAACTGTCGCCGTGCACGCCTTCGACGTGCTGGGCGATCCGGTCCGGCGCCGCATCCTGGAACTGCTCGCCGACGGCGAGCAGAGCGCCGGCGCGGTGAGCGCGGTCATCCGCGACGAGTTCGGCATCTCCCAGCCCGCCGTGTCCCAGCACCTCAAGGTGTTGCGGGACAACGGCTTCGCCACCGTGCGTCCGGACGGCGCCCGGCGGCTCTACGCGGTCGACCCGGGCCCGTTGCGCGAGGTGGACGGCTGGCTGGAGCACTTCCGCCGCTTCTGGGCGCCACCCCTGGCGGCGCTCGCCACCGAGCTGGCCCGGGGCCGACGCGAGCGGCGCCTACGCGGGCCCGCCGACCCACCCGACGAGAGGAACACCTGATGTTCGACGCCACCGAGCAGATCAACGCCGTCCAGCGACAGGTCGGCAGCCGCACGCTGGCCGCCGGCGAGGCCCGGGTGACCACGATCAGCCAGACCTACCAGGCGACGGCCGAGGACCTGTGGGACGCCTGCACCAACGCCGAGCGCATCCCCCGCTGGTTCCTGCCGATCAGCGGCGACCTGCGGCTGCACGGCACGTACCAGCTCGAGGGCAACGCGCACGGCACCGTCGAGACCTGCGAGCCCCCGCACCGCTTCACCGCCACCTGGGAGATGGGCGGCGAGGTGAGCTGGATCGAGGTGCGGGTCACGCCGGTGGGCGACGATCAGGCCCGCCTGGACCTGGACCACATCGCGCACGTCGACCAGGACCGGTGGGCCCAGTTCGGACCGGGGGCCGTCGGTGTCGGCTGGGACCTGGGCCTGCTCGGCCTCGCCACGCACCTCTCCGGCGGCGTCGGCGTGCGGCCGGAGGACAGCGCCGAGTGGGTCGCCTCCGCCGAGGGGCGACGGGCCATGGAACTGAGCAGCCACCTGTGGGGCGAGGCGAGCATCGCCGCCGGCACCGACCCCGACGAGGCCAAGGCCGCCGCCGAACGCACCACCGCCTTCTACACCGGCACGCCGGCCGCCTAGGCCGTATGTCAAGGCCCTCGATCGAGCCGAGGCGGAGATGGGCTCGGATACCGGTGTTGTATCCGAGCCCATCTCCAACTCGTCTGGGCCCGCCGGAGGCCGGCTCGGGACTTCGACACACGCCCGCAGCGCAGCCGGCGGGTAACGTGCTGCGGCATGACCGGTACGCCGTACTCGCACTGCTCCTACTGCGGCGCCGCCTACCCGGCGGCGGCCGGCTGGCCGCGAGTCTGCGCGGCCTGCGGCGAGACCGTCTGGCGTAATCCGCTGCCCGTCGCGGTGGCGGTGCTCCCGGTCCGCACGGCCGCGGGCCTCGGCGTGGTGGTCGTCCGCCGGGCCATCGAGCCGGCCCGCGGGCTGCTCGCGCTGCCCGGCGGTTTCATCGAGTACGGCGAAGAGTGGTCCGACGCGCTGGTGCGTGAGCTGTGGGAGGAGACCGGGCTCGTCGCGGACGCCGCCGACGCCCGGCTCCTCGCTGTACGGGGCGCACCGCAGGGGGGCACCATGATGATCTTCGGGATGCTGCCGGAGCGGGCCGCCGAGGATCTGCCGCCGTCGCGCCCCACCGAGGAGGCGACCGAGTGGTTGGTCCTCACCGACCCGATCCAGTTGGCGTTCTCCACCCACACCCGCGTCCTGGCCGACGTCCTCACCGCGCCCCACCAACCCTGACCACGGCCCCCGAGGGCCGGCCCTCGCCGCCTGATCGACTCCAGACCGTCGAGGGGTATCCCACCGCCGCGATACCCCACATCGGCGACCTGAAGTAGATCACCGCACCCAAGCGCGATGATCCACTCGGGTTCGGTGATATCGGGCCGTCCTCGGCGGCGAGACACCCCGGATTCCCTGAACCCGAGTGGATCAAGCCGAGGACAGGCTCACCCCGCCCCGCCCCGGCCAGGCGGCGATCTTGCACTTACTGCGGCGACATAGGGCGCATTCCCAGCGAATTCGACAACCGAAAGTGCAAGATCGCGGAGGGCCGGAGCGGGAGCGCGGGGCGCGAGGGCGGGGATCAGGGGCGGTGGGCTTCGCTGGCGTGGGCGCGGTAGCCGCTGGCCTGTAGCTCGAACAGCTCGCGGTAGAGGCCCCCGGCCGCCATCAACTCGTCGTGGTTGCCCTGCTGTACGAGACGACCCTGGTCCATGACGAAGATCCGGTCGGCGTGCCGGACGTTTGCCAGCCGGTGGGTGATCAGGACGACCGCCCGGTCGGGCCGGCGACGCAGGTGCTGGAACAGGGCGTGTTCGGCGCGGGCGTCCAGAGCCGCCGACGGCTCGTCGCAGATCAGCAGGGCGGCGTCCCGGTAGAGGCCGCGCGCGGCGACCAGCCGCTGCCACTGTCCGCCGGACAGCTCGTGGCCGTTCTTGAACTCCCGGTCGAGCAGGGTGTCGTAGCCGTGCGGCAGGCCCACGATCATGTCGTGGGCGGCGGCCGCGTCGGCGGCCTCCTGCACGCTGGGGCCGGGCCGGTCGGGCGTACGGTCGTGCCGGCCCACCCTGATGTTCTGACCAGCCGTGAACGGGAACTTCCAGTACTCCTGCGTCATCACCGCGACCTGCGCGCCGAGCGCGCGCGGATCCAGCTCGGTGGCGTCGACGCCGTCCCAACGGATCGTGCCGCCGGTCGGCTGGTAGAGCCCGGCGATCAGCTTGGCGAGGGTGGTCTTGCCGGAGCCGTTCTCACCGACCAGCGCCACCACCTCGCCGCGCCGGATCGTCAGACTGACCCGGTCCACGGCGGGCGCGTCGGTGTCGGGGTAGCGCAGGCTCACCTCGTGCAGGTCGATCGCCTCGACGCCGTCGGCCGTCCGGCTGCCGCCGACGGGCACCCGGCCCTGCGCCCGGGTGAGGAAGTCCCGGTAGTCCTGGTAGTAGAGGGCGTCCTCGTACAGCGAGTTGGTGGCGACGACCGCGACGCCCAGGCTGGTCCGCGCGGACTGGAGGGCGAGCAGGGCGGTGGCCGCGGCGGCGAGGGCGACCATGCCGGCGAGCAGCAGGCCGCCGAGCACCGCGTACACGCCGAACGTGGCCAGGCCCGCCACGGTGGCGCCGGCCACGCGGGTGCCGGTCTGCGAGCGGACCAGCCGCAGTTGGGCGCGGGTCTCGACGGCCATCACACCCCGGTACTCGGCGAGCAGGAACTCGCGCATCTGATAGGCGCGCACCTCGGCGGCGGTGTGCCGGTTGGCCATCAGGTGGGCGAGCATCCACATTCGCCGCCGACGGGTGATCCGGGCCAGCATCGCCAGGTACTCCCGGCGGGCCATCCGCACGGCCGTGACCGCCTGGGGCACCGCGGCGAGCAGCAGGCACGGCAGCAGCAGCGGCTGGATGACGGTCACCGCGACGGCGGTGGCGAGCATCCCGACGACCCCGGTGACCAGGTTGACGGTGTGGTCGACGATCCAGGCCGCCTCGCCCATCCCCCGATCGCGGACGCGGTCCATCTCCTCGGCGAACCCGGCGTCGTCGAACGCGGCCAGGTCGACCGCCGTGGTGGCCTCGAACAGCCGCAGCTCAACCTGGTAGTTGATCTGTGGGGTGAGCCGGGCCTGGGCCCACCCGGCGGCGATCGTCAGGCCGCCGCGCGCCGAGATCGCCGTCGCGGCCACGATCAGCGCCGGCAGGGCGGCGCGCACCCGGTCCGGGGTGGGACCGGCGGCGAAGAGTTCCCGCAGTACGCCGGTCGTGGCGAGCAGGCCGAAGGTGGTCATCACCCCGGCGGCGACGTTCAAGCCGATGGAGGCGAGTGTGTCCGTGCGGTTGGTGGCCCAGGCCAGGGCCACCGCCTCACGGACCAGCCTCGGCAGCCGGCGGGCCACCGCCCAGAAGCTGGTGTGCGCGAAGGTGTGCGCGTGGTGCATCCAGACGGCGTCCTCCAGCTCCGGCAGCACCGAGCTGTCGTCGGGGGGATCGATCGGCTGGTCATCGTGGGTCGCGGTACGGGGGCGGGCCATCGAGTCCACGGAAGCTCCTCGGGGGGCGGGAAGCACGGACGCCGCCCGAGACTACTGCCCGCAACCGCTCGATGTCTCTAGGTAGTCGGCGTGTCAGGGCAACGCAGCCACGTCCTCGGTGATCGGCAGCAGGACCCGGAAGGTGGTGTGCCCCGGCTCGGTCTCCACCCGGATGTCGCCGTGGTGCTTGTTGACCACGATCCGGTACGAGATGTCCAGTCCAAGTCCGGTGCCCGCCCCGACCGGCTTCGTGGTGAAGAACGGCTCGAAGATGCGCGGGCGCACCTCCGGCGGAATACCGGGACCGGTGTCGGTGATCTCCACCGCCAACAGGTCGCCGACCCGTCCGGTGCGGACGGTCAGCACGCCCTTCTCCCCCATCGCGCCCAGCGCGTTGTCGACGAGGTTGGTCCACACCTGGTTCAGCTCCGCCGCGTACGCCGGGATCGGCGGCAGGCTCCGGTCGTACTCGCGGACGAGCTTGACCTCGGCCGGGATCTTGCCCTTGAACATGACGAGCGTCGCGTCCAGCAGGTCGTGCACGTCCACGACCCGGTGCGGCGCGCGATCGAGCTGGGAGTACTGCTTGGCCGCGCCCACCAGACCCGAGATCCGGGTCACCGCGTCGCCGATCTCGCGCATCAACAGTTCGGTGTCGACCGTGTACGACAGCCACCGCGCCGCGGCCTCCAGGTCCGCCGGCCCGACGGCCGCCTTCACCTGGGCGAGCCACGCCGCGTCCAGACCACCGGCGACCAGGATGGGCGCCAGGTCCCACGCGCCACCCACACCGTGGTCCTCCAGCCAGTCGGTGAGGATGTCCTCGGCGTCGGCGGTGGCGACCGGGGTCAGCTTCGGCGCGGTCGCCACCCGGGCCACCGCCTCCTCCTGCAACGCGACCAGCCCGTGCAGCGCCCGCCCGTCGAGCCGCCCGTCGGCGATCATCGCGAGCTTGTGCCGCATCCCGGCGACCCGGTCCCGCAACACCGACGTGGCCCGCACCGCCGCGGCGGCCGGATTGTTCAGCTCGTGGGTCAGCCCCGCCGAGAGCGAGCCGAGCGCCAGCAGCCGCTCCCGCTCGCCCACGATGGTCTGGCTGTCCCGCATGCCGAAGAACAGCCCCTCCAACAGGTGCATCGGCATCGGGAACCAGGACCGCAGGGCGTGCGCGAAGTCCTCCGCCGGCAGCACGAAGAAGTCGGCGTCGACGAGCGCCCGCAGGCTGTTGCGGTACGTCTGCTCGACCTGGTCGCCCAGGTACGCCTGGGTGGCCCCGCCGTACACGCCGCGCTGGTCGGTGCGGCTGACCTCGACGTCATCGCCACGGACCTGCCGGCTCAGCGCCACCGAGCCGCGCAGCAGCACGAAGAAGCAGGTGGCGGCCTCGCCCTCGCCGTACACGAGGGTGCCGCCGGCGCGCTGCTCCACGCGGCCGTGCTCGCTCAGCCAGTCGAGCTGCGCGTCGTCGAGGGCCTCGAACAGGAACAGCTCACGTAGCTCTGCCGGGGTCAGCCGATCGGACTGGCTGGTCATTGGGCCTCCAGGTAGCGGTGCACGAGCGACACGGCCATCGCGCCCTCGCCGACTGCCGAGGCGACGCGCTTGACCGACTCGGCGCGGACGTCACCGGCGGCGAAGACCCCCGGCAGGCTGGTCTCCAGGTGGTAGGGGTCGCGGGACAACGACCAACCGGCCGGGCGTCGCCCACCGGCCAGCAGATCCGGGCCGGTGACGATGAAGCCGCGACCGTCCCGCACGAGCACACCGTCCAGCCAGTCGGTGCGGGGTTCGGCGCCGATGAAGATGAACAGCCAGGAGGTGTCGACCGTGCGACTCTCCCCGGTGCGGGTGTCGCAGAGGGTGAGCCGTTCCAGGTGGTCGTCGCCGGCCGCGCCGACCACCGCGGTGTGCGGGTGCACGGTGATCCGGTCGATGCGCGCCAACTGGTCGATGAGGTAGCTCGACATCGACGCCGTCAGGTCCGCGCCGCGGATGAGCAGGTGGACGCGCGCGGCGTACCGGGAGAAGTGCACCGCCGCCTGGCCGGCCGAGTTGGCCCCGCCCACGATGTAGACGTCCTGGTCGACACAGCTCGGCGCCTCGGTGGCGGCCGCGCCGTAGAACACCCCCCGACCGGTGAAGTCGGCCAGTCCGGGGGCGTCGAGCACCCGGTACGACACGCCCGTCGCCAGCACCACCGTGTGCGCGGCGATCTCGCTGCCGTCGCCGAAGCGCAGCAGCCGCGCGCCGCCGGCCTCGCTCAGGCCGACCACCTCGCGGGCGCTGAGCAGCTCCGCGCCGAACTTCACCGCCTGCCGGCGGGCCCGGTCGGTCAACTGCGCGCCGGAGACGCCGTCCGGGAAGCCCAGGTAGTTCTCGATCCGGCTGCTCTGCCCGGCCTGCCCGCCGGTCGCCCGCCGCTCGACGAGCACGGTCCGCAGCCCCTCGGACGCGCCGTACACGGCCGAGCCCAGGCCCGCCGGGCCGCCGCCGATCACCACGAGGTCGTAGAAGTCGGACGCGGGCACCACGGTCAGCCCGGCCAACGCGGCCAGCTCGGCCTCGCTGGGGGACACCAGCGCCTTGCCCTCGGCGGTCACCACCAGGGGTACGTCCGCCTCGGTGGCCCCGGCCGCGTCGAGCAGCCGGGCGCCCTCCGGGTCGTCCGAGAGCAACCAGCGGTACGGCACCAGGTTGCGGGCCAGGAAGTCACGGATCTTGAACGACGGCGCCGACCAGCGGTGCCCGACCACGCGGATCTCGGCGCTCGTGGCGTCCGGGGTCACCGACCAGGCCTCCAGGAGCCCGTCGACGACCGGGTACAGCTTCTCCTCCGGCGGGTGCCACGGCTTGAGCAGGTAGTGGTCCAGGTCCACCACGTTGATCGCCTCGATCGCCGCGTCGGTGTCCGCGTACGCGGTGAGCAGCACCCGGCGGGCCGCCGGGAAGATGTCCATGGCGGCCTCGAGGAACTCGACGCCGGTCATCTCCGGCATCCGGTGGTCGGCCAGCAGCAGCGCCACCTGCTCACCGCGTAACTTGACCTCCCGCAGCGCGTCCAGCGCCTCCGGCCCGGAGGCGGCGCGCAGCACCCGGTAGCGGTCGCCGTAGCGGCGCCGGATGTCCCGGGCCACCGCCCGGGACACCGCGGGATCGTCGTCGACGGTCAGGATCACCGGGTTTGCCATGGCGCCAATAGAACCACCTCCCGAGGTCGAATCGCACCACCGCGTGGGCAGCGACGCGAGGCGTGACACCGCCCGGGACGGGTAAGCCGCACCGCCGCGGGCGGCCGGCACCGCCGACCCACCCGCTGTCGCACACCTGCGGAGGGCCCATGGCGGACGCGTCGCCGACCGAACCGACGACGGGTCGGATCGTGCAGCTGCGCGTGCACGGCGTCTCCGGTGCGAGCGCCGACCAGGTGCTCAACCGGCCGCACGTCCTCCAGGTCGCCGGAGACCGCAGCGGTGGGTTCTACCGACCCCGCCCGGGCTACCCGGACTCGACGGGCACCGACGGGATGACGCTGGAGGCGTACCGCTGGAGTGACCTGCCGTCCGGCACGGCCGTACGGACGCTGTCACTGGTGTTCCTGCTGCCCTTCATGCTCTGCAACGTGGCGATGTGGATGCGCCCGCCGAGCCGGCCGGCGAAGCACGCCATCATCGCGTTGGGTCGGGTGCTCGCCCTCACCCTCACGATGCTCTACGTGCTGTCCATCGTCGGGGTGGCGGTGGACCTCATCGCCTGGCGGTGCATGGGCACGCCGAGCTGCGTGGAGGGACGCAACTGGCTGTCCTGGCTCGGCGGGCGTTCGCCCGGCGTACGCCTCGGTGTGTCGGCCCTCGTGCCGGTCGCCGCCATCGGGATCGTGTGGTGGCTGGCCGCGCGGCCGAGCCACTCGTTCGACGCCTTCCGCACCGGCGCGGTCCAGGAGACCTCCTATCAGCAGTTGAGCGCGGTCGGCCAGTGGGACGGCAGCCCGGTGGTGGGGCGGTTGCGTTCGGTGCACGTAGCGGCCGCGTTCGCCACCCTGGACGGCAGCCTGCTGGCCGCCTGGGACAGCGAGAACTCGTCGTGGGTACGGGCGGCGCTTGCCGTGGCGACGGGTGGGGTGCTGCTCGCCTGCCTGGTCCTGCTGACCTGGGTACGGGGTATGGACCGGACCAGACCCGTGCCCGGGTTGGAGGGCGTCACGCGTGGCCTCCGCACGATCGCCTGCGGCCTGACGGTTCTGGTGATCGCGTACACCCTGGCCAGCGGCGAGCCCTGGCCGCACAGCGAGATGCTGCCCGGGTACAGCGCCACCGTGGCCTGGTTGTTCGTCAGCCAGACCTTCCTGCTGGTCATCCTCGTGACGATGGTGCTCATGGCGCGCGGCGGCGGGAGGCGTGCCGACGGGCAACGCCTCCCGCGGCTGCGCGCGCTCGGCGCGCCGGTCTTCGTCACCGTCGCCGCCGGACTCGCGGTCGCGTTCTCCGCCGAGCTGGTCTACCGGGTGGCGGACGTGTTGGACCGCGACGGGCAGCACACGAGCCGGTTCGCGTTCGCCCCGCCGCTGGCGTACAAATGGGCGATCTTCGGGTTTTTCCTGGCGGTGACGGCGGCGGTGCTGGTGGGCGTGCTGGTCACGGTCACGACCCGTGCCATCCGGTGGCGGGCCGCGCGGGCGATCGTGGCCGCGGACTTCCCGGACGCGCCGCCGGAGGCGGCGACGCGGCTGCGTCGGGTCGAGCAGGCGGTCGCCCGGGCCCGGTTCACCGAACGGGTGGAACCCCTCGCCGTGGTCTACGCCGGGTTCGCCGCGGTCGGGCTGGCCACCAGCGTGCTCGGCCTGTTGCAGCTCTATCCCGGCGACCTGTTCGAGGAGTACCTCGGTGTGCCCGACAGCTTCGTCAACTTCCTCATCGGGGCGGGCAACTACGCGATCGCCGCGATCCTGATCGGGCTCGTGATCGGCGGCATCTTCGCGTACCGGACGGCCGGGTTCCGCCGGTACGTGGGCGTCCTGTGGGATCTGGGCACCTTCTGGCCCCGGGGGGCGCACCCCTTCGCGCCGCCCTGCTACGCCGAACGGGCGGTGCCGGAGCTGACCAAGCGGATCACCTATCTCGTGGACCAGGGCGAGGTGGTGCTGCTGGCGGGACACAGTCAGGGTTCGGTGCTGCTCGCGGCCACGCTGCTCCAACTGCCCCGGCAGGTCACCGACCGGGTCGCGCTGCTGACCTACGGGTCGCCGCTCTGCCGGCTGTACTCGCGGCTGTTCCCCGCGTACGTCGACACGTCGACGCTGCGCGAGATCGGCGAGCGTATCGACTGGCGCTGGGTGAACCTGTGGCGCGACACCGACCCGATCGGTGGATGGATCTTCGCCCCGCACCGCCCCGGGGACGACACGACGCCGGCCGGGCCGGAGGCCGCGGTGGACCGCCGGTTGACCGACCCGCAGGGGCTGGTGCCCCCACCCAGCGACAGCGTGCCGCCGCCCATCCTCGGGCACCTGCCGTGCGAGTCGCAGGAGGAGTTCACGCAGGCGGTACGCGACCTGACCGCGCGGCTGCGCGCCGAGCGCCGGACGCGATAGTGCGGCGGCGGCCGGATATCGTCGCCGGGTGAGCCCGTCCCGCAAGCCCGAACGCCGACTCATCGCCTCGAACAAGAAGGCGCGACACGAGTACACCGTGCTGCGCACGTACGAGGCGGGCATCGTGCTGGTCGGCACCGAGGTGAAGTCGCTGCGCGAGGGGCGGGCATCGCTCGTGGACGCGTTCGCGCACGAGCGCGACGGCGAGATCATGCTGTACGGGCTGCACATCGCCGAGTACCGCTACGGCACGTGGACCAACCACGCGCCCCGCCGTAACCGCAAGCTGCTGCTGCACCGCTCCGAGATCGGCAAGATCCTCCAGGAGGTCCGCGAGGGCGGGGTGACCCTGGTGCCGCTGTCGATGTACTTCGACAACGGGTGGGCCAAGGTCGAACTGGCCCTGGCCAAGGGCAAGCGCACGTACGACAAGCGGCAGTCCCTCGCCGAGCGCGACGCCAACCGTGAGATCGCCCGGGAGTTGGGCAGACACCTCAAGGGTCATCCCCGCCGCAACTCCTGAGTCAGGGGCCGATCGTGTCCAGCTCGACGAGGTCGTCGTCGGACAGGACGAGTGCCGCGCCCGTGATGTTCTCGCGCAGGTGTGCCACGGACGACGTGCCGGGGATCAGCAGGATGTTCGGCGACCGCCGCAGCAGCCAGGCGAGGGCGACGGACATCGGCGTCGCCTCCAGCCGCGTGGCGACGGCCGAGAGGACGGCGGACTGCAACGGGCTGAAGCCGCCCAACGGAAAGAACGGCACGTAGGCGACGCCCTGGTCGGCGAGCGTGTCGATCATCTTGTCGTCCTGGCGGTGCGCGAGGTTGTACATGTTCTGCACGCACACGATCGGCGCGATCGACTGCGCCTCGGTGACCTGCTCCGGGGTCGCGTTGCTCACCCCGAGGTGCCGGATCAGGCCCTGCCGCTGGAGGTCCACGAGCGCGTCGAGCGCCTCCGCCACCGGCCCGGGTTGGGGCCCCTCGGCGTTGCCGAGCCGCAGGTTCACCAGGTCGAGCACGTCGAGGCCGAGCGTCTGGAGGTTCTCGTGGACAGCCCGACGCAGGCTCTGCGGGTCGCGGGCAGTGGGCCATCCGCCCTGTTCGTCGCGGATCGCGCCGACCTTGGTCACGATGTGCAGCGACTCGGGGTACGGGTGCAGCGCCTCCCGGATCAGCTCGTTGGTGACGTGCGGCCCGTACGCCTCGGCGGTGTCGATGTGGGTGACCCCGAGTGCGACGGCCTCGCGAAGGACGGCGAGTGCGCCGTCCCGGTCGGCCGGCGGTCCCATGACCCAGGGGCCGGCGAGCTGCATGGCGCCGTAGCCGAACCGGGTGACGTCCCGGTCGCCCAGCCTCCAGGTGCCGCCGGGAAGAGAGTGGGAAGCCATCTTCGCTACCTCTGACTTTCGCATCGCACCGCGCGTGGCGCCGGTGCCTCACTGTTACCGGAACCAACTATCAGGGGGTAACTTCCTAACGGAAAGTAGGCACCTGAAAGTGCGTAGCTCACCCTCATGAAGGAGCAGGGCGATGGCGACGGCGACAGCGGCCCAGAAGAGGGCGCAGGCCAAGTCGGAATACGACGCGTTCCTGGCACAGTGTCCGAGCCGCAAGCTGCTCGACCGGATCGCGGACAAGTGGGTCACTCTGGTGCTGGCCGCCCTCCGTGGCGCAGGCTCGCCGCAGTCCGGTGCCGACTGCGACGGCGAACCCCGGCCGATCCCTCTTGGTCAGGATGGCGTGAGGCACCCCGTGTGAGTGGGGTGGTGACCTGCTGAGGGCGGGGATCGGAGATCCT
>NZ_JBNCKS010000019.1:0-104872 GCF_049841635.1 Micromonospora sp. DT44
CAACTGGCACACCGGCCAACCGGTCATGCGATCCCTGACCGCCTACGACCACTGACCCCTTGGAATCGATCATCTAGGGTCTGCGGCCCACGTCGCCCGTCTCGCCCACCGCGTCGATCATGGAGTTGTGGTGCCCCGCATGTCGGGCACAGGTGAAGCTTTCGCCCACCACAACTCCATGATCGGCGGGGGGGCGTGGGGCGGGGGCCGGGGCGGGGGGCGGGGTTAGGGGTTTGACTCGATGGCGCGGATGTGTCGGTAGGCGAACCAGAGCGGCGGGAACGCCCCGACCGCGAAGGACAGGTCGACGAGCGTCCAGAACCACGGGATGTCCCGGATCGGGCCGCAGATCAGCGCCAACGGGATGATCCCCGCGCAGGCGATCATGCCGACCTGCACCACCCAGACGTTGCGCACCGGGTCGCGCAGTGGCCCCCAGAACGCCACCGCCAGCACCAGGTGGGCGAAGGCCAGCCAGTCGGTGCCGTAGAGCAGGAACGGGTAGTCCCGGTCGGCGGTCACGAGTCCCGTGTGGACCCGATCGATCCAGCCGACCAGCGCCGGGAACTGGCCGGCGAGCGGGTCCAGCGCGCGCAGCAGCCAGCGCACCTCGATCTCCAGTGGAAACGCGGTGGCCCCGCTCAGGAAGAGGCCGATCAGCACGATCCACAGCCACCGGCGGGTACGCCGCAACCGCTCCTCGTTGTCCATGATCGCAGCGTAACGATGATCTTAGTGTCGCCCGGTCCCGGAAGCGGTGACCGCTGTCTCAGTGCCGCGCGGCCTCGCCCGCGAGGGCCAGCTCGCCCAGTCGGAGCGGACGCGTGGCGGTGCCACCGGTGGCGACGACGCACACCGCACCGGCGGGCCGTACAACGCGGGCCGCCCGCCACGCCGCCCGTCGTACCGGATGGCGCGGCCGTGGGACGACAAGCGTGAGGGGGGCGGCGCGGCCGTGTTGCCGGTCCAGGGCGACCGCCGCCGCCGTGGTGGCGATCGCGGCGACCGAGCCGGCCAGGACGAGCGTCTGCCGTGGCCCGGCATGCTCGGCCAGCCAGCCCAGCAGCGGGGCGCCGACCGCGGCCGAGACCGAGCCGGTGACCGCGAGCGCGGCGAGTACCCGGCCGCGCATCGCGCCATCGGTGTCGAGTTGGGCACGGGTGCCGACGGTGGTGTCGATGACGACCGCGGCGGCGGCGATCGGGAGGATCACCGCGGCGAAGCTCCAGACGCCCGGGACGAGACCCGCGACGATCTGCAGACCGCTGGCCAGCAGGCCGGCGCCGACCAACGTCCCGTAGCTCAGCGACCGCCGGCGTGCGGCGGCGAGCGCGCCCACCACCGTCCCGACCGCGAACACCGTGGACAGCAGGCCGTAACCGGAGGCGCCGGCGGCCAGCGGTCCGTCGCTCATCGCCGCCATCGTCACCTGGTAGTTGCGACCGAGGCTGCCCAGCACGAACGACAGGGCGAGCGCGAGCAGCAGGACCGGCTGTCCGCGCAGGTAGGAGAAGCCGGCGCGGATACCGGGGCGGGTCGGGCCACCGGGAGCCTCCGCACCGACCACGGCCCCCGGCCGTACGGCGAACAGCGCCACCACCACGGCGGCGAAGCTCGCCGCGTTGATGCCGAAGAGCAGCGCCGGGCCGACGACGGCGACGCCGACTGCCCCGAGGCTCATGCCGAGGATGCGTCCGGCGGAGTTCGTGAGCGAACCGAGCGCCAGCGCGTTGCCCAGCGTCTCGCGGTCCACCAGGGTCGAGGACCAGCGGCCCATGACGGGCCCCTCGATCGCCGAGACAGCGCCGCTGGCCAGGGAGATCGCGAAGATCAGCGGGAGGCCGCCGACCCCGGTCAGGGCGACCGCCGCGAGGCACGCGGCGAACGCGGCGTGGGCCACCTGGGCGGTGATCAGCAGCGGACGGGCGGGAAGACGATCGGCCAGCACACCGCCCCAGACGCTCAACAGCAGCGTGGGGGCCGCCTGGAGCAGCACGGCGATGCCCATCGAGGTCGCCGAGCCGGTCTCCTTCAGCACGTACCAGTTGACTCCGAGCACCTGCATCCACGTACCGATGACGGAGACGAAACCGGCGAGCGCCCAGATCCGGTAGTTACGGTGGCGCAGCGCGGCGAAGGTGGCACCCGTGGCCACGACGAACCTCCAGCGATCGACGACATGACGACGAGCCGATCGCGGGGCGGTTCGGCAGCCGACAAGTCTTGCCGACCTAAACCTTTTTGCCCAGATTTGTGAAGGGTCTCACCTCGGGGAATGTCCGGTCGGCGCGGCGACACGCCGTCGCGCCGACCGGACCCCCCTCAGCTCAACGGGCTGCCAGTGGCTGCGCGGCCGGCCCGACCGGGGCGGGCAGCGCGCCGACACCACCGAGGTAGCCGTGGATCGCGGCGGCAACCGCGCGCCCCTCCGCGATGGCCCACACGATCAGCGAGGCGCCCCGGTGCATGTCCCCGGCCACGAACACGCCGTCCGCGTCGGTCTGCCAGTCGTCCCGGGCGTCGACGGCGCCCCGGGCGTTGCGGGCCACCCCGAACTGCTCCAACAGCGGCTGCCGCTCGGTGCCCTCGAACCCGATCGCCAGCAGGACCAGGTCGGCGGGCAGCTCCCGCTCGGAGCCCGGCACCACGGTCAGCACCCGCCGGCCGTCCACCTTCTCGACCGTCACCTCGGCGATCCGTACCGCCCGCACCTGACCCGTGCCGTCGTCCACGAACTCCTGCACCGCCACGGCGAAGACCCGCTCTCCGCCCTCCTCGTGCGCCGGGTAGTTGCGCAGGAGCCACGGCCAGGTCGGCCACGGGTCCCGGGCCTCGTCGCGCTCGGTCGGCGGCTGCGGGTAAAGGTCGAGCTGGTGCACACCGGCAGCGCCCTGCCGGTGCGCGACGCCGAGGCAGTCCGCCGCCGTGTCACCGCCACCGATGATCACCACGTGCTTGCCGGCCGCGTCGATCGGGGTGCCGTCCGGCAGCACCGCCCGCGCCAACCGACGCTCGGCGGCCTCGTCGGTGGTCGCGGTCGCGACCGCCCGGTTCGCCGCGACCAGGTGCGCCATCGCCTGGTGTACGCCCCGAAGCGCCCGACCCGGCGTCTCGGGAGTGTCCCGACCCTGCAACGCGCCGCAGGCCAGCAGCACCGCGTCGTGCTCGGCGCGCAACTGCTCGGCGGTGACGTCGACGCCGACGTTCACGCCGGTGCGGAAACGCACCCCCTCGGCGGTGAGCTGGGCCAACCGGGCGTCGATGTGCCGCTTCTCCAACTTGAAGTCGGGGATGCCGTACCGGAGCAGGCCACCGATCGCGTCGTCGCGCTCGTACACCGTCACCGCGTGACCGGCGCGGGCGAGCTGCTGGGCGGCGGCGAGACCGGCGGGCCCGGAGCCGACTACGGCAACCGACCGGCCCGACGGCGTCGGGATCCGGCGCGGGGTGAACCCGCGGGCCGCCGCCGCGTCGGCGATCTCCACCTCGACCTGCTTGATCGTCACCGGCTGGCCGCCGGCGATGCCGAGCACGCACGCCGCCTCGCAGGGCGCCGGGCAGAGCCGCCCGGTGAACTCCGGGAAGTTGTTGGTGGCGTGCAGCGACTCCACGGCGGCGTCCCAGTTGCCGGTCCGCACCAGGTCGTTCCAGTCCGGGATGCGGTTGCCCAGCGGGCAGCCGTCGTGGCAGAACGGGATGCCGCAGTCCATGCACCGGGTGGCCTGCTCGCGGACCAGCTCCTCACCGGCCGGCGGGTAGACCTCCCGCCAGTCGCTGATCCGCACCGGCACCGGACGGCGGGCCGGCAGACGCCGGTCGTAACGCAGGAAACCGTTCGGGTCAGGCACGGGCCACCTCCGGGGTGGCCGCCCGCGGCGCGGGCGGCACGGACGCGGCCGGCGCGCTGAGCGCGCTCATCACCGCGTCGTCGACGTCGTGGCCGGCGGCTTCGGCGGCCTTCATGATCTCCAGCACCCGGCGGTAGTCGCGGGGCACCACGGCGGTGAACTCGGCCACCGCCTCCGGCCAGCGCTTGAGCAGCTCCTCGGCGACCGCGGAACCGGTCTCGGCGACGTGCCGCTGGATCAGCTCGTGCAGCAGCGTCTGCTCCTGCTCGCGCAGCGGCGCCAGGTCGACCAGCTCCGCGTTGACCCGGGACCGGTCCAACCGGTACACGAACGCGGTCCCGCCCGACATGCCGGCGGCGAAGTTGCGGCCGGTCGCGCCGAGCACCACCACGGTGCCGCCGGTCATGTACTCGCAGCCGTGGTCGCCGACGCCCTCGACGACGGCGACCGCGCCGGAGTTGCGCACCGCGAACCGCTCCCCCACCCGGCCGCGCAGGAAGACCTCGCCCGCCGTCGCGCCGTACAGGATGGTGTTGCCGGCGATGATCTGGTCCTCCGCGCGCTGCCCCGGCTCGGCGTCGGGGTCGAGGAACGGCGCGGCGGCGTCCGGACGCACGACGATGCGTCCGCCGGAGAGGCCCTTGCCCACGTAGTCGTTGGCGTCGCCGTGCAGCCGCAGGGTGACGCCCCTGGGCAGGAAGGCGCCGAACGACTGGCCGGCGGTGCCGTGCAGCACGAACTCGATGGTGTCCTCGGGCAGGCCGTCGCCGCCGAAGCGGCGGGTCACCTCGCCGCCGAGCATCGCGCCGACGCTGCGGTGCTCGTTGCGCACCGCCACCTCGACCCGCACCGGCGCGCCCTCGGAGAACGCCGGGGCGGCAAGCGCGATCAGCTCGTTGTCCAGGGCGTGCTCCAGGCCGTGGTCCTGGGCGCGGATCCCGCGTCGGACGGTGCCGGCGGGCAGCTCCGGCAGGTGCAGGACGGGAGCCAGGTCGAGCCCGTGGGCCTTCCAGTGCGACAGCGCCGGGGCCACGTCGAGCAGCTCGCTCTGCCCGATCGCCTCCTCGATGGACCGCAGGCCCAGCTCGGCCAGGTACCCCCGGACCTCCTCGGCGAGGAACAGGAAGAAGTTCTCGACGAACTCCGGGGTGCCCGTGTACCGCTCGCGCAGCACCGGGTTCTGGGTGGCGATGCCGACCGGGCAGGTGTCCAGGTGGCAGACCCGCATCATCACGCAGCCCGAGACGATCAGCGGCGCGGTCGCGAAGCCGAACTCCTCGGCCCCGAGCAGCGCCGCGACCAGGACGTCCCGGCCGGTCTTGAGCTGGCCGTCGACCTGCACGGTGACCCGGTCACGCAGCTTGTTGAGCAGCAGCGTCTGCTGCGCCTCGGCCAGGCCCAGCTCCCACGGGGTGCCGGCGTGCTTGAGCGAGTTCATCGGGGACGCGCCCGTGCCGCCGTCGTGCCCGGAGATCAGGATGACGTCGGCCTTGAGCTTGGCCACGCCCGCGGCGACGGTGCCGACGCCCACCTCGCTGACCAGCTTGACGTGCACCCGAGCCGCCGGGTTGACGCACTTCAGGTCGTGCACGAGCTGCGCCAGGTCCTCGATCGAGTAGATGTCGTGGTGCGGCGGCGGCGAGATGAGGCCGACACCGGGGGTGGCGTGCCGGGTACGGGCGATCCACGGCCAGACCTTGTTGCCCGGTAGCTGGCCGCCCTCACCGGGCTTCGCGCCCTGGGCCATCTTGATCTGGAGATCGTCGGCGTTGACCAGGTATTCGCTGGTCACGCCGAACCGACCGCTGGCGATCTGCTTGACCGAGGAGCGGCGCAGCGGGTCGTGCAGCCGATCGACGTCCTCGCCGCCCTCACCGGTGTTGGACTTGCCGCCGAGGCGGTTCATCGCGATGGCGAGCGTCTCGTGGGCCTCGGCCGAGATCGAGCCGTACGACATGGCGCCGGTGGCGAACCGCTTTACGATCTCGGTGGCCGGCTCGACCTCCTCGATCGGCACCGGCGGACGGACCCCGGTGCGCAGGGTGAACAGGCCCCGCAGCGAGCCGGCCTGCGCGGCGAGCGCGTCCACCTTGGACGTGTACTGGCGGAAGACGTCGTACTGCCGGCTGCGCGTGGCGTGTTGCAGCAGGAAGACCGTCTCCGGGTTGAACAGGTGCAGCTCACCCTCGCGACGCCACTGGTACTCGCCACCGACCTCCAGCCGGTCCGAGTCGGCGGTGCCGGCTGGCGGCCAGGCCAGCGCGTGCCGGGCGGCCACCTCGGCGTGCACACCGGCCAGGCCGACGCCGCCGATCCGGCTCGGGGTGCCCCGGAAGTACCTGTCGATGAGCCGGCTGTCCAGGCCGACCGCCTCGAAGACCTGCGCGCCGCAGTACGACGAGACCGTCGAGATGCCCATCTTGGACATGATCTTGAGGACGCCCTTGCCGAGCGCCTTGGCGTAGTTGCGCACCGCTGCGGCCGGCTCCACCCCGGCGAGCGCACCAGTGGCGATCATGTCCTCCACGGACTCGAACGCCAGGTACGGGTTGACCGCCGCCGCGCCGTACCCGATGAGGACCGCCGCGTGGTGCACCTCCCGGCAGTCGCCGGACTCCACGATCAATGCCGCCTGCGTACGCGTCTGCTCGCGGACCAGGTGCTGGTGCACGGCGGCGGTGAGCAGCAGTGACGGGATCGGCGCGAGATCGGCGTTGGAGTCCCGGTCGGAGAGCACCAGGATGCGCACGCCGTCCTCGATGGCTTCGGAGACGTGCCGGCAGATCTCGATCAGCCGCGCCTTGATCCCGGCCGCGCCGTCGCGCAGGCGGTACAGGCCGGACACCCGAACGGCCTTGAAGCCGGGCAGGTCACCGTCCTCGTCGATGGAGAGGATCTTCGCCAGCTCGTCGTTGTCGATGATCGGGTGCGGCAGCACGATCTGCCGGCAGCTCGCCGCGGTCGGGTCGAGCAGGTTGCCCTCCGGCCCGATCGTCGACGCCAGGCTGGTCACCAGCTCCTCGCGGATGGCGTCCAGCGGCGGGTTGGTGACCTGTGCGAAGAGCTGGTGGAAGTAGTCGTAGAGCAGTCGCGGCCGCGTCGACAGCGGCGCGATCGGGGTGTCCGTGCCCATCGAGCCCAGCGGCTCCGCGCCGGTCCGCGCCATGGGCGCGAGCAGGACCTTCAGCTCCTCCTGGGAGTAGCCGAAGGTCTGCTGGCGGCGACGTACCGAGTCGTGGGTGTAGACGGTGTGCTCGCGGGCCGGCAGGTCGTCCAGCTCGATCAGCCCGGCGTGCAGCCACTCGGCGTACGGCTCGGCGGCGGCCAGCTCGGACTTGATCTCGTCGTCGTGCACGATCCGGCCGGCCACGGTGTCGACCAGGAACATCCGGCCCGGCTGGAGCCGGCCCTTGGCCACCACGTGGGAGGGGTCGAGGTCGAGCACGCCCGCCTCGGAGCCCAGCACCACGAGACCGTCGTCGGTCTGCCACCAGCGCCCCGGGCGCAGCCCGTTGCGGTCCAGCACCGCGCCGACGATCTCGCCGTCGGTGAAGGCGACCGACGCCGGCCCGTCCCACGGCTCCATGAGGCTCGCGTGGAAGCGGTAGAACGCCCGCCTGTCCGGCTCCATGCCGGGGTCGTTCTCCCACGCCTCCGGGATCATCATGAGCACCGCGTGCGGCAGGCTCCGACCGGCCAGGTGCAGCAGCTCCAGCACCTCGTCGAAGTTCGCCGAGTCCGAGGCGGCGGGAGTGCAGACCGGGAAGACACGCCGGATGTTGCCCGGCACGTTCGGCGAGCGCAGCAGCGCCTCGCGGGCCTGCATCCAGTTCCGGTTGCCGCGGATCGTGTTGATCTCGCCGTTGTGGGCGATGAACCGGTACGGGTGCGCCAGCGGCCACGAGGGGAACGTGTTCGTGGAGAAGCGGGAGTGCACCAGCGCGATCGCGCTGTCGACCCGCTCGTCGCGCAGGTCCGGGTAGAACGCCGGCAGCTGGTCGGGCGTGAGCATGCCCTTGTAGACCATGGTGCGGCTGGACAGCGACGGGAAGTACGCCGGAACGCCCCGCTCGGCGGTCTCCCGCTCGGCCTGCTTACGCAGGCAGAACGCCACCCGGTCCAGCTCGATGCCGCGCAGCGGGGAGCCGGCCGGCCCGGCGGGCGAATCGGTGAGGCGGTGCGCGGCCACGAAGACCTGCCGGACCCGGGGCATGGCCGCCAGGGCGGTGTCGCCGAGCCCGTCCGGCTCGATCGGCACGTCCCGCCAGCCGAGCAGGTCCGCGCCCTCGACCAGCGCGTACTTCTCGACCACCCGACGGGCGCGCGCCTCGGCGGCGTCATCGTCGGGCAGGAAGACCAGGCCGGTGGCGTACTCGCCGGCCGGCGGCAGCGGCACTTCGGCGACGGCGCGCAGGAACACGTCCGGAACCTGGATCATGATGCCGGCGCCGTCGCCGGTGTTGGGCTCCGCGCCCCGGGCACCGCGATGGTCCAGGCGACAGAGCGCGCCGAGCCCGTTGGCGACGACGGAATGGGACCGTCGGCCGTACAGGTCCGCCACGAAGGCCACCCCACAGGCATCGTGCTCCTGCGCCGGGTCGTAGAGGCCCTGGGCCTCGGGGCGGGGGCCGGGCGTCGGGGACGCTTGCGGGCTGTGCGGGTGCGGCTGTGTCGAATCCGCGTACGGCTGAGCCACCGGGCCTCCTGTCGTCACTCAGGTTGGATCATGGTGGGGACGACGTCGGCCCGTGGGTCTATTGAGTCTACGTTAGGGCTGGGGGCACAAGGCCACTCAAGATTGATCACACCGTCCAGAGTCTGGGACGTGTAGTCTCGCGCGGTGGATTCGGTGCGCAAGGACATCTTCGACCGGTTGGAACGTTTCTACGACGCGGTGCCCCGTGATGTCGCCGGTGTCGAGGAGCACGGTGGCCTGGTGCTGTTCGTGCGCGAAGGCGCCGGGTGGCCGTTCTACGCCCGTCCGCGGATCGAGGCCACCGAGGCGCCGTCGCTGGCCGACGTGACATCCGTGCGGGAACGCCAACGGAAGTTGGGCCTGCCGGAGGCGTTCGAGTGGGTGCACGAGACGACCCCGGAGCTCCTCGCGGTGGCCCGCTCGGCCGGGCTGTCCGTGCTGGAGGCCCCGCTGATGGTCCTCGACCCGGCCGCCCTGCCCGACCCGGCGACGCTCTCCGACGTACCCGTGCGGGTGGTGGCGGCGGACTCGCCCGACTTCGCCGCGGACGTCGCCGCCCGGCGGGCCGTAGCGGCCGTGGCGTTCGGCGTCCCCGGCACCGCGCCCGGCGAGGCCGGACCGGCCGAGCGGGACGCGGCCGTCACCGAGCTGGAGGTGGCCGCGCTCGACGAGGAGCGGGCCCGCATCGCCGACGGTCGACGGATCTCCGCGTTGGCCGGCACGCCGACCGAGGGCGCGCTGGCCAGCGGCATGGCGATGCGCGTGGACGACGTCGCCGAGATCGCCGGAGTGGCCACCCTGCCGGCTGCCCGCCGGCGCGGAATGGGCGCCGCGCTGACCGCCACCCTCGCCCGCGAACTGCTCGCCGCCGGGACCGGGCTCGTCTTCCTCTCCGCCGGCAGCGAGGAGATCGCCCGGGTCTACCTGCGGGTCGGCTTCCGCCGCGTCGGCACCGCCTGCATCGCCGAACCCGCCGCCCTGATTCCCTGAGCCGCCCTGCCGGCGCCAAGCCGGCCGCGCCAGCGCGAGTCGGTCAGGCCGGCGGACGCCACTGGGCCGCGGAGGCGGCGGCGCTGGAGAGTAGCCGCGAGTTGATCGTGCCGAGCGCGGCGTCACGGGCACGCAGCGCCAACCGGCCCCGGGTCTGCAGCACCGCGGACATCCGCCGGGTCTGCCGGACCACGGTCGCCGCCCGGGGACGGCGCACCCGGTCGTACGTCTGCACGGCATCGGGTAGCCGGGCCTCGCGCAGCAGGGAGGCGAGGGTGGCGGCGTCCTCGAACGCGAGGCAGGCGCCCTGCCCGAGGTGCGGCGGCATGGCGTGCGCCGCGTCGCCGAGCAGCACCACCCCGCCCGGCCCGACCCCGAAGCCGTACGCGCGCGGCAGCGGGCGGAGCTCACGCACCTCCTGCTGAACGAGGTCGCTCGGGTCGGTGGCGTCGAGCAGCGCGCCGATCGGCGCGGGCCAGCCGGCGTACCAGCGGCGCAGGAGAGCGAGCTGGGTCTCCGGCGGCTCCGGGCGGGGAGCGCCGGCCGCCGTGGCCACCCAGTAGATGCCGCCGCGCGTGGAGCCACCCGAGGAGCCCCGCTCGCCCAGCGAGGCGGCCACGAAGCGGTAGCCCGCGCCGAGCACCTCGCCGGCGATCGGCTGGTCGGCGGGCAGCCGGGGCGCCCGGTACCAGGGGATGACGGCACGCCAGGCGGCGCAGCCGGAGCTGACCACCCGGGACTCGGGGGCCAGTTGGCGGCGGATGACGCTGTCCGTGCCGTCCGCCGCGACCACCAGGTCGGCCTCGATGGTGTGCCGTCCGTCGTTCACACCCGGTCGTTCGCCCGGATCGACACGGACGTGGCGTACGGTCACCCCGGTTCGCAGCTCGACCCGGTCGCCGAGGCCGGCGATCAGGGCGTCGTGCAGGTCCTCGCGGTGCACCACCACCGGCATCCGGTCGGCCGGCGTCGGCCGGGGCTGCACGAGCCAGTGCCCGTCCGGACGGCGTACCCCGCCATCGGGCAGCGGGGTGGCGATGGCGGCCAGACCGGCGCCCAGGCCGAGGGCCTGCAGGGCGCGCACACCGTTGGGCCAGAGCACCACGGCGGTCGGCTCGGGTCGAACCCGCTCGGCACGGTCCAGCAGGGTCACCTGCCACCCGGACCGGGCCAGCGCGCCGGCGACCGCGAGGCCCCCGACCCCGGCGCCGACCACCACCGCGCTTCGCATCGGACCGCCCCCGCTCAGCTGTCCCGGTCGGCGGGGCGTACGCCGGTGGCGTCGGCCCGGGCCCCGTCGCGCACCTCGGGCGTACCGTCCGTCGACTCGGCGGCGCGGTCCCCGTCGGCTGCCTCGTCGGCGCGGTCCCCGTCGGCTGCCTCGTCGGCGCGGTCCCCGTCGGCTGCCTCGTCGGCGCGGTCCCCGTCGGCTGCCTCGTCGGCGGATGACTCGGCGCCGTCCGGGCGCACGTCGTCGGCCGGCTCCGGTGGCGCCACGCCGGTGTCCCGCCAGGTGTCGTACTGCTCCTCGCTGACCACCCGGTAACCCTCCGGGGCGGCGGTGCGCGCGCTGGTCTCGCGTGCCGAGACGTCGACCTGCGACAGGTCGGATGTCGCGGGCGGCGTGGCGGTGGCCGCCGCGCCGATCGGGATCAGGAACTCCCGGGGGCCACGGACCCGCACGAAGTAGGCCAGCGCGCCGAGGAAGACCAGGGCCGCGGTCCACACGTTGAGGCGTACGCCGAAGATCTGGTTCGCCTCGTCGGTGCGCATCAGCTCGATCCAGAACCGGCCGGCGGTGTAACCCATGACGTACAGCGCGAACGCCCGGCCCCGCCCGAGGCGCAGCCGCCGGTCCAGGACGAGGACCAACCCGGCCACCCCGAGGTTCCACACCAGCTCGTAGAGGAACGTCGGATGGTAGAGGCCCGGCTCGAGAATCGGCTGGCCGGCGTCGTCGCGCAGAGCGTGCCCCGGACTGTCCGGATCCATCCGGTGGATCTCCAGGCCCCACGGCAGGGTCGTCCGGCCGCCGAACAGCTCGTTGTTGAACCAGTTGCCCAACCGGCCGACCGCCTGGGCCAGCGGCAGCCCGGGGGCCAGCGCGTCGGCCACCACACTGAGCGGAATGCCGAGCTGCCGGGCCGCGATCCAGGCGCCGACCGCGCCACCCGCGACCGCGCCCCAGATGCCGAGGCCGCCCTCCCAGATGTAGAACGCCTTCAGCGGCTCGCCGCCGGCGCCGAAGTACTTCTCCGGCGAGGTGATCACGTGGTAGATCCGGGCGCCGATGATGCCGGCGGGCACCGCCCAGACGGCGATGTCGAGCACCGCCCCGGGCGCGACGCCCCGGCGGCGCAGTCGGCGCTCGGTCACCCAGCAGGCCAGCACGATGCCGGCGATGATGCACAGCGCGTACGCCCGCAGCGGGAACGGCCCGAGCTGCCAGACGGCGGTGCTGGGACTGGGCAGGGCCGCCTGGGGGGAGAGCGAGGCGATGGTCACGGGTGCACACGCTACCGCTGCGCACCCCCGCAGCGGCACCCCGGGCCGCCGCACCGCGGTCGAAATGACGTCTGGCTCGCGCCGCCGGGGCCGCCGGAGAGGACGGGCAGCACCCGATCGAGCGTGATGCCTGTGCGTCACCAAGATGACGCACAGGCATCAGAGTTGTCGCACCCGTACCGCAGGAGCGGCGAGGGAAGCGGGCCGGGTCGGCCCGCAGCGGCGCTCAGCGGACCGGGTCGGCCCGCAGCGGCGCTCAGCGGACCGGGTCGGCCCGCAGCGGCGCTCAGCGGACCGGGTTGCGGACGCCCTCGGCGAGTTCGGCGCTCAGGGTACGCAGCGCGGCCAGCCCTTCGGCCTCGGAGGAGGCGTCCAGGACGCACCGCACCAGCGCGCTGCCGACGATCACCCCGTCGGCGTACCCGGCGACGGTGCTGGCCTGCGCGCCCGTGCCCACGCCCAGGCCGACCCCGACGGGCAGGTCGGTGACCCCGCGCACCCGCGAGACGAGCGTGGGAGCGGCGTCGGAGGTACGCGCCCGCGCGCCGGTCACCCCCATCACCGCCGTGGCGTAGACGAAGCCCCGGCAGTGCTCGACGGTCATCGCGAGCCGCGCGTCGGTGGACGACGGCGACACCAGGAAGGTGCGGTCCAGCCCGTGGGCGTCCGAGGCGGCCAGCCACTCCGCCGCCTCGTCGGGGATCAGGTCCGGCGTGATCAGGCCGGTGCCACCGGCGGCGGCCAGGTCACGGGCGAACACGTCCACGCCGTACCGCTCGACGGGGTTCCAGTAGGTCATCGTGACGACCGGCGCGCCGGTCGCCGCGACGGCCTCGATGATGCGCATCGTGTCGGCCGTCCGGACCCCGCCGGCCAGCGCGATGTCGCTGGCCTTCTGGATGACCGGCCCGTCCATCACCGGATCGGAGTACGGGATCTCCACCTCGATGACGTCGACGCCGGCCTCGACCATCGCCGTCATGGCCGCGATGCTGCCCTCGACGGTCGGGAACCCGGCCGGCATACAGCCCACCAGCAGGGCCCGCCCGTCGGCCCGGGCCTTGTCGAAGGCCACTCCGATGCGACTCACCTCAGCGCTCCTTGTCGAGGATGCCGAAGTAGTCCCCGGCGGTGTGCACGTCCTTGTCGCCCCGGCCGGAGAGGTTCACCACGATGGTGGGCTCCCGGCCCAGCTCGGCGGCGAGCTTCGGGGCCAGCGTCACGGTGCCGGCGAGCGCGTGCGAGCTCTCGATCGCCGGGATGATGCCCTCGGTGCGGCAGAGCAGTTCGAAGGCGGCCATCGCCTCCTCGTCGGTGACGGGCAGGTAGCTGGCCCGGCCGGTGTCGTGCAGCCAGGCGTGCTCGGGCCCGACGCCCGGGTAGTCCAGGCCGGCGGAGATCGAGTGCGACTCCAACGTCTGCCCGTCGGAGTCCTGCAGGACGTACGTGCGGGTGCCGTGCAGCACGCCCGCCGACCCGCCGGTGATGCTGGCCGCGTGCCGGCCGGTGGCCACACCGTCCCCGCCGGCCTCGAAGCCGTACAGCCGGACGGTCTCGTCGCCGACGAAGGCGTGGAAGATGCCCAGCGCGTTGGAACCGCCGCCGACGCAGGCGGTGACCGCGTCCGGCAGCTCGCCGGTCAGGTCGAGGCACTGCTGCCGGGCCTCGTCACCGATCCCCCGGACGAAGTCACGCACCATCGCGGGGAACGGGTGCGGCCCGGCGGCGGTGCCGATCAGGTAGTGGGTCGCGTCGACGTTCGCCACCCAGTCGCGCATCGCCTCGTTCATCGCGTCCTTGAGGGTGCGCGAGCCGGTCGTGACCGGGACGACGGTGGCGCCGAGCATCCGCATCCGGGCCACGTTGAGCGCCTGCCGCTCGGTGTCGACCTCGCCCATGTAGACCACGCACTCGAGGTCGAACAGGGCGGCGGCCGTCGCGGTGGCGACGCCGTGCTGGCCCGCCCCGGTCTCGGCGATCACCCGGGTCTTGCCCATCCGCTTGGTGAGCAGCGCCTGGCCCAGCACGTTGCGGACCTTGTGCGCGCCGGTGTGGTTGAGGTCCTCGCGCTTGAGCAGCACCCGGGCGCCGATCTTCGCGGAGAACCGGCGGGCCTCGTAGAGCAGCGACGGTGTGCCGGCGTAGTCGCGCAGCAACGCGCCGAACTCGGCCCGGAAGGACTCGTCCGCGACCGCCGTACGCCACGCCCCGTCGAGCTCGTCCAGCGCGGCCACCAGGGCCTCGGGAACGAACCGACCGCCGAAGCGGCCGAAGTGGCCGGCGGAGTCGGGCTGCGAACCGGCCACCGGGGCCAGCGCGTCGGCGCTCATCGGACAATCCTCTCGGTGGGGCGTCACCCCGGCGCGGTCAGCGCACCGGCCGGGGCGTCGCCGGGTGGTTACCGGCGTTGACCAACTCGGCCACCGCCTCGCGTGGGCTCTTCTGGGTGACCAGTCCTTCGCCGACCAGGACCGCGTCGGCGCCGGCGGAGGCGTACCGGATCAGGTCGTGCGGCCCCCGGACGCCGGATTCGGCGATCTTGACCACGCTGCTCGGCAGGCCCGGCGCGATCCGCTCGAACACCGAGCGGTCCACCTGAAGGGTACGCAGGTCACGGGCGTTGACCCCGATCACCTGCGCGCCGGCCTCCAGAGCCCGGTCGGCCTCCTCCTCGTCGTGGACCTCGACGAGCGCGGTCATGCCCAGCGACTCGATCCGCTCCAGCAGACCCATCAGCACGTTCTGCTCGAGGGCGGCCACGATCAGCAGCACCAGGTCGGCGCCGTGCGCGCGCGCCTCGTGCACCTGGTAGCTGGAGACCACGAAGTCCTTGCGCAGCACCGGCACGGTGACCGCGGCCCGAACGGCGGCGAGGTCGTCCAGCGAACCGCCGAACCAGCGCCCCTCGGTCAGCACGCTGATGGCCCGCGCCCCACCCGCCGCGTAGTCGACGGCGAGGTCGGCCGGATCGGCGATCTCGGCCAGCCGGCCCTTGGACGGCGAGGAGCGCTTGACCTCCGCGATGACCGCCACACCGGGCTTGCGCAGCGCGGCGTACGCGTCCAGCGGCGGCGGCGCCGCCGCGGCCAGTTCACGGATCCGTTCCAACGGAATCTGCTCCTGGCGACGGGCGACGTCCTCGCGCACGCCAGCCAGGATCTCGTCGAGCACGCTTACGGACGCTGCCTGACCGGCCTCGTCCCCCTCCGCGTGCGCATGCTCAGCAGTCACCAACGGACTCCCCTCTCCGGGTGTCATGGGCCGATGCTAGGGGCACCCCGCCGAGGCCGGGAGCCGGGGGTATGGCGCTGCTCACGAAAAGGCCTGCGGCATAATGGCCGACTTGCCGTGAAGGGGATGTCACGCAGCGCCACCTCCGTATCGACCGCCGTCACACGACGAGAGCCTGACGGCTCCGGTCGAACCGGGCCGACCCATCGATCATGCCATCCACCGCCGATCGCCGCCCGACGACAGCGACAGAAGTCGATGTTGTGAGCAAGCTCAAGGCCGAACGGCCCCTCCCAGGTCGCGGGCGTGGCGGGACAGTTGACGGGGCGGTCACCCGGACGAAACGTCGGCCGGTGAGCATCGTCCTCGGGCAGACTCGATGTCGCGCCTGCCCGACCGTCGCCGACTCCTCGTGCGGAGTGAGCCATGAATACTGCCGAGTCGAATCCCAGCATCGGACTGACCACGATCTCCCGGACCATGGCGTCGTTTGCCGTCGGGGTGGTGCACACCCTGGAACGGGCCGTCGTCGGCGAGGGCCGGATGCGCACGGCACGCGGTAACGCCTGGGAGGCGGTCTGCGCCGACCGGGCCCGCGCCGACCGACGCGCCGAGCTGGATCGCGTGGTGGCCGAACTGACCGCCACCCGCGCCGCCGCCCGCCCGCAGCCGGAGCGTCAGCCGGTCGTCCGGGAGCGGGACCGTCAGCCGGTCGGCTGATCAGCCAGCCGTGGGGTCCTCGCCCCGGTCCAACGCGTCCCACGCCTCGGTGGTCCGCCGACCGGCCATCGGGCCCGGGGTGGCAGCCGTCGTCGGCTTACTCTCCGTGACGGTCCGCGTCGGCCGCTCGTACCGGGCGCCCATCGCCGGCCACCCGCCGCCCCGCAGCGCCGTCCACCCACCACCCACGGCGACGAGCAGACCGCCGACCAGGCAGAGCGCCGGCCACTGCCGACTCACCACACCGTCGACGTCGGCGACCAGTCCGTAACCAGCACCGGCCGACACCGCCAGGCCCAGCGCGCCGAGCAGCACACCCAGCAGCCGCCGTACCCGACCCCGGGTGGCCAGCACCGCGCCACCACCGGCCAACGCCACCACGGCCAGCGCCGGCAGCCACGGCAGCAGGGCGGCCCCGCTGCGGGCCTCGCGCACCGGCGGCAGCGGCGCCGGCCGCGCGGTCAGTTCGACCGACCAGCCCCGGGTCGCCATCCACAGCGCCAGGCCCGCGCCGGCGAGACAGAGCAGCATCGCGTACGTCAGCTCGCGCCGGCCCGCCCCGGCCCGCCGCCCCGGCTCCGACCGGTCGTGGTCCGTCATCGGGCAGCCCGGAGCGTTTCGGCGGCGGCGATCGCGGCCAGCACGGCGGCGGCCTTGTCGCGGGTCTCCTGCTCCTCGGCGGCCGGATCCGAGTCGGCGACCACTCCGGCACCGGCCTGCACGTAGGCGCGGCCGTCACGGATCAGCGCGGTCCGGATGGCGATCGCCATGTCCAGGTCGCCGCCGAAGCCGAAGTAGCCGACCGTGCCTCCGTAGACGCCACGGCGTACCGGCTCCAACTCCTCGATGATCTCCATGGCGCGCACCTTGGGCGCGCCGGAGAGCGTCCCGGCCGGGAAGGTCGCGGCGAGCGCGTCGAACGCCGAGCGGTCGTCACGCAGCGTGCCGGTCACGGTGGAGACGATGTGCATCACGTGGCTGTACCGCTCGATGGTCGCGAACTCGGGTACCTGGACGCTGCCCGGCTCGCAGACCCGGCCCAGGTCGTTGCGGCCCAGGTCGACCAGCATGACGTGCTCGGCGCGCTCCTTGGGATCGGCGAGCAGTTCGGCGGCGAGGCCCGCGTCGGCCGCCGGGGTGCCGCCGCGCGGGCGCGTGCCCGCGATCGGGTGCAGCAGCGCCCGCCGCCGCCCGTCCACGCCGGCGGTGACCTTCAGGTGCGCCTCCGGCGACGAGCCGACGATGTCGAACCCGTCGAAGCGCAGCAGGTACATGTACGGGCTGGGGTTGCTGGTGCGCAGCACCCGGTAGACGTCCAGCGGGTCGGCGTGCGTGGCCCGCTCGAACCGCTGGGACAGCACGATCTGGAAGCACTCGCCCGCCCGGATCGCCTCCTTGGCCGCCTCCACGGCCTTGACGTAACCCCCCTCGGGCGTACGACAGACGACCTCGCCGGCCGGTGGGCGCGCGACCGTCGAGATCATCGGCGGGATGGGTCGGGACAGCGCGGTGGTCATCGCGTCGAGGCGGCCCACCGCGTGGTGGTACGCAGCGGTGACGTGCGCGTCGCGGTCCGCCGCGTCCAGCGGTGGCAGCACCGCGTTGGCGACCAGGATCGCGGAGCCGTCGTAGTGGTCGAGCACCACCAGGTCGGTCGCGAGCATCATGCCCAGCTCCGGCACGCCGAGGTCGGACTCGGTCAGCTCGGGCAGGCGCTCGAAACGGCGGACGAGGTCGTACCCGAGGTAACCGACCATGCCCCCGGTCAGCGGGGGCAGGCCGTCGCCCGCGCCGGGCGGCGGCCCGGCGAGCGCCGCCACGGTGTCCCGCAGCACGCGTACCGGGTCGGCGTCGGTGGGCAGCCCGGCCGGGGGCTGCCCGAGCCAGGTCGCCACGCCGTCCCGCTCGACGAGGGTCGCGCTGCTCCGTACGCCGATGAACGAGTACCGCGACCAGGCCGTGCCCGCCGAGCCGACCCCCTGCTCGGCCGATTCGAGCAGGAAGGTGCCGGGCCCGCCGGCGAGCTTGCGGTAGACCCCCACCGGAGTCTCGGCGTCGGCCAGCAGCCGTCGGGTGACCGGTACGACACGCCAGCCGGCGGCCAGCTCGGTGAAGGTGGCCAGGTCGGGGCTCACCGCGCCGTCGGTCATGCGCCGACCCGCCTCTCGTTCACGGCGGGGCTCCGCCGAACCGTGCTCACCGGGCGTCCGGCGCGGTGACCGGCAGCTCGGTGAAGAAGCACGTCCGGTGCCCGGTGTGGCAGGCGGCGCCGACCTGGTCGACGCTGACCAGGAGGGCGTCGCCGTCACAGTCCAGGGCCACCGAGCGCACGTACTGGTGGTGCCCGGAGGTGGCGCCCTTGACCCAGTATTCGCGCCGGCTGCGCGACCAGTAGGTGGCCCGGCCGGTAGTGAGGGTGCGGTGCAACGCCTCGTCGTCCATCCAGGCGACCATCAGCACCTCGCCGGAGTCGTGCGCGCGTACCACGGCGGCGACCAGGCCGTCGGCGTTGCGGCGCAGCTGGGCCGCGATGGCCGGATCGAGCCGGGACGGACGGACCGGCGCCGAGGTCACCGGGCCGCTCGGTTCGCTGGGGACGCCGGTCACCGGCGCGTCAGGTACGGGCACAGTTGCCCATTGTCCCGCACGTGGCGTGGGCACCGGCGACGGCTCCCGCCGAGGGTTGGGCCGGTCGACCACGGGCCGCGCGAGCTGGGCCACGTAACGGTCGAGGCGGCCGTCGACCAGGGCCTCGGCCAGGTCGGTGCCGGAGGATTCGGCGATCTCCCCGGCGTACGGGCGGATCAGCGCCACGGTGCCGGCGACCAGCCGCACGGCGGCGGCCCAGAGCTGTCCGGTGGCGCCCGGGCGCAGGCCGAGGCAGAGGAGCATGTCCTCGCGGTAGCCGACCGGGGCGATCGGCAGCTCCAGGGCCGCCGCGAACGCCGCGCGACGGGACGACACCCGCACCGACGGGTTCGCCGGGCGCAGCACCGACGGGCAGAGCCGGGCCAGGTCCGCCACGGCTAGCCGGAGCCCGACGCGGTCGGTGGCGGCGCGGGCGGCAGCGGCCTTGCCGAGCAGGGCGATCAGTTCCTCCAGCCGGGGCGGCTCGGCGGGCTGGCAGAGCACCGGCAGGTCGATCCGTGGCCGCCAGTGCGGGTCCGCCCAGAGCAACCGGGCCGGCGCGGTGACCGGCAGTCCGAATGCCCAGTCGGCCGGTTCGCCGAGCCGGTGCACCCAGGAGCGGACGTCCCGCGCCGCCACCGAGACGTGGGTGACCCGGCCGGCGGTTTCGGCCAGGTACGCGCGACGGGCGGCGTACGGCGAGCCACCGACCAGCACGTCGAGGTCGACGTCGCTGTGCGCGGTGGCCGCCCGCCGGGCGTGACTGCCGCGCAGCAGGATGCCGACGACCGGTCGTTCGGCGGCGTCCCGCAACCGCGCGGCCCAGTCCTCGAGAAATCCGCTGTGCGGTAACGGAGCGTGACCCACGGCGTCATCGTGCCGTACGTCCGATCGGCGCGCAATGCCCGTTGCCGGACCTGCTGTCCGGTCCGAAGCCTACTGCCCGTTGTCACGCTGGGCGCGAGGGCGGGCACCAGAGGACAGGCGGGCCGCGCACTCCCCTCTAGCGTGGAATTCAACGGACGATGAGTTTCTTGGAGGTGCGCGATGGACGACGCGATAGGCGTCCACGACCTGGTGGTCGATCGAGGCGGGCGGCGGGTGCTGGACGGCATCACCTGCGCCGTTCCGCGGGGCGCCGTCACCGGTCTGCTGGGGCCCAGCGGCAGCGGCAAGACCACGTTCATGCGCGCCGTGGTCGGCGTGCAGGTGGTCACCTCGGGGACGGTGACCGTGCTGGGCCAGCCGGCGGGCGCCCCGGCGCTGCGGCACCGGGTGGGCTACCTCACCCAGGCGCCGAGCGTCTACGCCGACCTGACCGTGCGGGAGAACGCCCGCTACTTCGCGGCCCTGTACGGGCGTGGTCGGGCCGAGGCGGACGAGGCGGTGAGCGCCGTCGGGCTCGCCCAGGCGGCCGGTCAGCTGGTCGCCACGCTCTCCGGCGGCCAGCGCAGTCGGGCCTCCCTGGCCTGCGCCCTGGTCGGCGACCCGGAGCTGGTCATCCTCGACGAGCCGACCGTCGGTCAGGACCCGGTGCTGCGGGCCGACCTGTGGGCCCGGTTCCACGCCATGGCCGCCGCCGGCACCACCCTGCTGGTGTCCAGTCACGTGATGGACGAGGCGGCCCGCTGCGACCGGCTGCTGCTGATCCGCGAGGGCCGGTTGATCGCCGACGACAGCCCGGACGCGATCCGCGCCGCGGCCGGCGTGGACGACCTCGACGAGGCGTTCCTGCGGCTGATCCGGGCCGGCGAGACGAAGGCGTCAGCCGGACGGGAGAACTCATGAACGTGCGGATCCTGGCGGCCACCATCGGCCGCGTCCTGCGCCAGCTCCGGCACGACCGGCGGACGATCGCGCTGCTCGTGGTGGTACCGACCGTCCTGCTCACGCTGGTCTACTACATGTACGCCGACAAGCCGACACCGCTGGGACAGCCGTCGGTGTTCGACCGGGTCGCGCTGGTGATGCTGGGAACCTTCCCCTTCGTGATCATGTTTCTCGTGACCAGCATCGCGATGCTGCGGGAACGCACGTCCGGCACCCTCGAGCGGCTGCTCACCACCCCGCTGGGCAAGCTCGACCTGCTCTTCGGGTACGGCATCGCGTTCGGGCTGGCCGCCGCCGTGCAGGCCGCGTTGGCGGCCGGTCTGGCGTACTGGGTCTTCGATCTGCGAACTCTCGGCAGCAGCGGTCTGGTGATCGGGATCGCGGTGCTCGACGCGGTGCTCGGAGTCGCCCTCGGCCTGCTGTGCAGCGCCTTCGCCCGCACCGAGTTCCAGGCAGTACAGTTCCTCCCGGTCGTGGTGATCCCGCAGCTCCTGCTGTGTGGGCTGTTCGTGGCCCGTTCCGAGATGGCCGGCTGGCTCCAGGGTCTCAGTGACGCCCTGCCCCTGACGTACGCCATCGAGGCGTTGCAGGAGGTCGGCGCCCACGCCGAGCCGACCGCGACCATGTGGCGGGACGTGGGCGTGGTGTTCGGCGCGGTGGTGTTGGCGCTGGTGCTCGCGGCGGCGACCCTGCGTCGGCGCACCGGCTGACCGACCGGCGGCGACCCGCGCGGGGCGGGTCGCCACCCGCCGCCGGGAGACCGGCGGCGTCAGCGGACGAACGAGGGGCGGCGATGACGCGGCGTACCGGCCGGCGACCCGGCAACCCGGACACCCGGGAGGCGATCCTCGACGCGGCGCGGGCGACGTTCGCCGAACGGGGTTTCGACGCCGCCCCGATCCGCGCCATCGCCGCCACCGCCGGGGTGGACCCGGCTCTGGTGCACCACTACTTCGGCACGAAGGATCAGCTCTTCCGGGCCGCGATGAACTTCCCCGTGGACCCCGCCGAGCTGCTGCCGGCGGTGCTGGCGGGTGACCAGGACGGCGTCGGCGAGCGGTTGGTACGGACCTTCATCGGCATCTGGGACTCACCGGCCGGTAGCGCCGGGGTGGCGCTGGTGCGCTCGGTGCTCAGCAGCGAGTGGACCGCGCGGCTGCTGCGGGAGTTCGTGACCACGCAGGTGCTGCGCCGGGTGCTCGACCAGCTCGACGTCGACCCGGCCGAGGTCCCGCTGCGAGGCTCGCTGGTCGCCACCCAGCTCATCGGCCTCGCCATGATCCGGCACGTGGTACGGCTGGAGCCGGTCGCGTCGGCCGATCCGGAGCTCCTGGTCGCCACCATCGGCCCCAGCGTCCAGCGTTACCTCACCGGGTCCCTGCCGATCTAGGGCCGGCCCACGGTCAGCGGCAGACGTGCGGCGCGGTCAGCGGGGCGGGTGCACGTCGGCGGGGCGGCGCAACGGCGGGAACAGCCGGCCCAGCTCGTCGGGGCCGGCGAGCGGGCACGGGAACGCCAGGCGGACGCGCCGTCGTGCGCCGGGGCGTCCGAGCGCGACCACCAGCCCGTAGCGGTCGACACGCACCACGCGCGGCGGGCCGTCCGGGGCCTCTTCGGTCAGCCCGAGCTGCCGGCGCAGGTAGTCGGTGACGGCGGCGGGCTCGCGCTGGGCGAAGTCGGCGAGCAGCAGGGCCTCGAAGGGGTGCACCGGATCCGGCTCCGCCTCGGCGTACTCCGCCGGGTCGATCCGGTGCACGACGCCGGCCCGCTCCCAGCGGACCTCGGCCACCTCGAAGCGGAACAGCCGGAACCGGGCGCCGACGTCGAGCAGGTCGCCGGTCGGCTCGACAGCCGCGAAGTCCACCGCGGCCCGTCGTGCCTCGTCGTCGTGCAGTTCGGCGGCCCAGCCGGAGACCCAGGCCCGCCCGAGCCCGGGAGCGCCGGCCGCGGGCGGCAGGTCGAGGACGTCCAGGACCACCGCGACGTCGTCGCCCCCGGCGGCGGGCTGGAGCGCGGCGCCCAGGTGGCTGGCCACCGGCACCAGCAGCAACACCCGGCCGTCGGGGTCGGTCACGTGGCGGGCGTGGTGCGGACCCGGGCGGCGGGCCAGGTGGACGAGGCCGGGCAGGCGACCGGCGACGAGGGTACGGACGATCTCGGCGGGGCTGGGCCGCATGGCGCAACCTCCTTCAAAGGTTAGCCTTACCTAACCGGAGCTTAGAGCACCAGCACCACCGCGTCCACCAGCCGATGCCATGGACATCGACCCGTTACCTGGTCTGCTCCAGCCAGGAGGCGTACAGCAGCCCGTAGACCGAGTCGGCGGCGCGCACCAACTCGTCGTGCGGGCCACGCTGCACGATGCGCCCCCGGTCCACCACGATGACCTCGTCGGCGGCCTGGGCGGTGGAGAGCCGGTGCGCGATGGCGAGGGTCGTACGCCCCCGCGTCACGGCGTCCAGGGTGCGCTGCAAGCGCACCTCGGTCGCCGGATCCACCGCGCTGGTCGCCTCGTCCAGCACCAGCAGATCGGGGTCGGCCACGTACGCCCGGGCCAGCGCGACGAGCTGCCGCTCCCCCACGCTCAGCGCCTCGCCACGCTCCCCGACCGGGGTGTCGAGGCCGGCGGGCAGACCGTCCAACCAGTCCGCCAGGCCCAACTCCGTGAAGGCGGCCCCCAGCTCCTCGTCGGTCAGCTCCGGCCGGGCGAACCGCACGTTGTCCCCCACCGTCGCATCGAAGAGGAACCCGTCCTGCGGCACCATCACCACCCGCGCGCGCAGCGAGTCGAAGCGCACCTGCGCCAGCGGCACCCCGGACAGCAGCACCGCCCCCGCGGACGGATCCATCAGTCGGGTGAGCAGCTTCGCGAAGGTCGTCTTGCCGCTGCCCGTCTCGCCGACCACCGCCACCCGGCTCTTCGCCGGGATCTCCAGGTCGATGTCGTGCAGCACCGGCGGACCGCCGGGATAGGCGAACCGGACGCCCGAGAACCGGATGTCCAACGGACCGTTCGGCAGGTCCCGGCCCTGCTCGCCGGGGTCCGCCACGTCCGGGGCGACGTCCAGCACGTCCAGCACACGCCGCCAGCCCGCGATCGCGTTCTGCGCCTCGTTGAGCACCTCGGTGGCGATCTGCACCGGCTGGATGAACAGCGTCACCAGGAAGAGGAACGCGGTCAGCTGGCCGATCGACAGCGTGCCGTCCACGCCCAGCGTCACACCGAGCACCACCACGCCGGCCAGCGCCAACCCGGCCGCCAACTCACCGACCGAGCTGCCCACGATGCTGATCCGGATGGCCCGCTGCTGCGCCTCGCGCTGCGCGTCGATGGCCTCGTCCAGCCGCCGCTCGGTACGCCCCGCGATGCCGTACGCCCGGATCACCGGCGCGCCCACGACGCTCTCGCCGATCGTGCCCAGCAGCGCGCCGGTGCGCTGGCGCACCGTCGCGTACGCCGCGCCGAGTCGGCGCTGCAACTGCCGGATGACGAGCACCGCCGGCAGGAACGCCACCAGCACCACCAGGGTCAACTGCCAGGAGTACGCCAGCATGACGGCCGTTGTCACCACGAGCTGACCCAGGTTGACCAGCAGGATCACCCCGCCCCACTGGAGGAACTGGGTGATCTGGTCGACGTCGCTGGTCACCCGCGAGACCAGCGAGCCGCGGCGCTCCGACTGCTGGTGCAACATCGACAGGTCGTGCACGTGCCGGAACGCCCGCGTCCGCACGTTCGCCAACGCGGTCTCGCTGACCGTGAACAGCCGGCGCATCATCAGATAGCCGCAGGCCGTGGTGACCACGAGGATCGCCGCCGTGACCGCCACCACCGTCCACACAACGTCCAGGTTCAGGCCGCCGACGATGCCGCGGTCGATGCCCTGCTGCACCGCCACCGGAACGGCCACCCGGCCCACCATGTAGACCAGCGCCAGCGCCAGGGTGGCGGCCAGCCCGGTCCGCAGCTCGGGCGAGAGGGCCAGCCCCCGCCGCAACGTCCGCCAGGTCGTCTCCGGCCGCTCGTCCCGCTGCTCGGTCGTCACCGTCGTACTCAATGGTCCACCTCGATCTCCAGGCCCGACGGCAGCGGCGCCACCTCGTCGTCGTACGCGCGCTCCTGCGCGCGGTCGACCTCCGCCTGTTCGTAGGCGGTGACCAGGTCCACGTACCCGGGCACGGTGGCCAGCAACTCGGTGTGCGTGCCCCGCGCGATCACCCGCCCCTGCTCGACGTAGATGACCTCGTCGGCGAGCGCGATGGTGGCCCGGCGGTACGCCACGACGAGGATCGACGCGGCGGGGACCCCCGGCTCGCCGGCCGAGGAGCGCAGGCCGGCGAGGATGGCCGCCTCCACGCGCGGGTCCACGGCGCTCGTCGCGTCGTCGAGCACCAGCAGGCGTGGCCGCCCGGCGAGGGCGCGGGCCAGCGTCAGCCGCTGCCGCTGCCCGCCGGAGAGCGAGGTGCCCCGCTCGCCGACCATCGTGTCCAGCCCGTCCGGTAGCGCCGCGACGAAACCGTCCGCCTCGGCCAGGCGCAGCGCCGCCCACACGACCTCGTCGTCGATGCCCGGCCGGTCCAGGGCGATGTTGGCCCGTACGGTGTCGTCGAAGACGAACGGCACCTGCGCCACGAGCGCGACCGTGCCGGCCAGCGACGCGGCGGTCAGGTCACGCGTGTCCACGTCGTCCAGGGCGACGGTGCCCGAGTCCGGGTCGACCAGGCGTACGGCCAACGAGGCGATGGTGGACTTGCCCGCGCCGGTCGGCCCGACCAGGGCTACCGTGCGGCCGGCCGGAACGGTGAAGCCGACCTCGCCGAGCACCTGCGCGCCGGGCTGGTGAGCCTCGGCGGGCGGATAGGAGAAGTGCACGTCGGTGAAGGTGAGGCTGGCCGGGCCCGGGGTGGCCGGGTCGAGGACGCGCTGTCCGTACGGCATCTCGCCGGTGGCGTCGAGGACCCGGCGTACCCGGTCCCAGCCCGCGACGCTGCGCGGCAGCTCGGCCAGCACCCAGCCGATGGCCCGCACCGGGAAGGCCAGCACGGTGAAGAGGAAGGCGACGCTGACCAGCTCGGTGACGCTGATCGCGCCCTGGCGCAGCCGGAACGCCCCGACCACCAGGACGGCCAGGGTGCCGAGGCTGGGCAGTGTCTCCAGCAGCGGGTCGAAGACACCCCGCAGCCGACCGACCGCGATGAGGGCGTCGCGCAGCTCACCGGCGCGGCCGGCGAAGCGTGCGGTCTCCTCCGCCTCGCGGCCCATGGTCTTGACCACCAGCGCGCCGTCGAAGCTCTCGTGCGCGATGCCGCTGACCTCGGCGCGCAACCGCTGCGCGCGGGCCTGGCGGGGTGCCATCCGGCGGGAGTAGACCACGTTGAGCGCGAACAGCGCGGGGAACACCGCGAGGCCGACCAGGGCCAGGGCCCAGTCGGTGGCGAACAGCGAGACGATCGCGCCGACCAGCATCACCAGCGTGCCCACCGCGAAGGGCAGCGGGGCGATCGGATACCAGGCCGCCTCCACGTCGGAGTTGGCGTTGGACAGCAGCGTGCCGGTGGCGTTGCGGTGGTGCCAGGACAGCGGCAGGTCCAGGTAGCGGCGGGTAACGCGGCGGCGGTAGGCGGCCTGGAGCCGGTACTGCATGTAACCGGCGCCGAGCCGACGGCCGAAGATGCCGACGACCCGCAGCACGCTGATCCCGAAGAGGGCCACCGCCGCCAGCACCAGCGCGCCGACGCCGACCTCACCCCGGGCGATCGCCGGCACCACCACGTCGCCGACCACCGCGCCCACCACGTACGCGCTCACGATGACCATCGAGCCGAACAGCACGCTGCCGACCACGGCGACCGTGAAGATCCGCGGCTGCTCGCGGATCGCCTGCCGCAGCACCCCCAGCCCTCTGCCGAGCACGTCCCGGCTTGTCCTGCTCGCCACGCTCTCCCCTGCCGTAAGCCACAATTATCTACCTCATCCTTACCGGTGCGGGCCTGCGCCGCCGACCCGGACGGGATATGTCGACCATCACGTACCCCACGCCCGCGCCAGCGGCACGACCCGGCCCCGCTCGCCGCGCGGCCGCCAGGGTGCGGGCCTACGATCGGCCCATGTCGCGGTACGCCCGAGCCGAGCGCGAGACGCTGGCCGATCTCCTCCTGGCCCTCGGGCCCGACGCGCCGACGATCAACGAGGGTTGGGCGACGCGCGACCTCGCCGCGCACCTGGTGCTGCGCGAGCGCCGTCTGGACGCGGCCGGCGGGATCCTGCTGCCGCCTCTGCGGGGGTACGCCGAACGGGTCCGCCGCCGGCTCGCCGCCGAGCCCTACCCGGAGCTGGTGGCGAAGGTACGCCGGCCACCGGTGTGGAGCCCGGTCAGCAACCCGCTGACCGACGAGCTGGTCAACACCATGGAGTTCTTCATCCACCACGAGGACGTCCGGCGCGCTGTCGGGGGATGGCAGCCGCGTGAGTTGCCGCGTGGCCTGCAGGCCACCCTGTGGAAGCGGGCCGCACCGATGGCCCGGCTGACGCTGCGGCGCTTCCCGGCGGACCTCTACGTGCAGGGGCCCGGGTACGGCGAGGTCTCCGTCGGCCGTGGCGGCGAACGACTGCGCCTGGTGGGCGCCCCGGCCGAGTTGGCCCTGTTCCTGTCCGGACGACAGCGGGTGGCCCGGGTCCAGCTGGACGGCCCGGCGTCGTCCGTACGGCAACTGCGTAACGCCAGCCTGGGCATGTGACTTTCTGCGCTTAATCGGTCACCGCAACCTCGGACGAATGCCCCAGTCCCAACGATGCATACCGATACCTCCTCCCGTACGCTTCAGCGCGCCGTTCCGCGCCGGGGCGGCACGATGTGGGGGCACACGATGCGAAGTTTCGCAATCTCGGCGCTACGGGAACCCTCCTTCACGGCGGGGCGCCACAAGTCCACAGATCTGGTGGCCAACGAAAGCGTCGATTGGGCGCGCGCTTTCGGATTGGTCAACTCCGGTCAAATTCATCGACTGCAACGGGCGGACGCCGCCGGCCTGGCGGGCCGAGCCTGCCCGGACGGCCCGGTACGAGGACTGCGACTCCTCACGGACCTGATCTCCTGGCTGTTCGTCATGGACGACGCCTGCGACGAGGACGGCCTCGGTGCCGATCCGAGCCGGCTGGCGCCGGTCATCGCCGCCCTGCTCAACGTGCTGGACCGCGCCGGCGACCCGCGCGCCGTACCACCGCCGGAGGCCGGCCCGCTGGGCACCGCGCTGCACGACCTGTGCCGCCGGACCCGGGCCGAGGGCCGGGCGCCGATGCTGCTGCGGTTCGTCAGTCAGGTCCGCCAGTATCTGCTGGCGCTCCTGTGGGAGGCCAGCAACCGGGAGCGCCGCCGGGTGCCGGGGGTCACGGAGTACGTCCAACTGCGTCGGCACATCGGCGGCGTACACCCCTGTCTCACCCTGACCGACCTCGCGTCGGAGCAGCCACCCGGGCCGGCGCGGCGGGCCGATCCGGCGCTGACCGCCCTGGACCTGCTGGCGGTGGACCTGGTGTGCTGGTGTAACGACCTCTTCTCGTACGGCAAGGAGAGCCGGTCCGGCCCGGACGCGCACAACCTGGTGACGGTCATCGCCCAGGAGAGCGGCCTCGACGAGGCGGGCGCGTTACGGGCCGCCGCGGAACGCTTCAACCGGGGGTTGGCGGCGTACCAGGCGGCGGAGGAGGGCTTGCTGGCGAGCGGTGTCGCGGCATTGCACTCGCCGTTGGCCGCGCGGCGCAACTGGGTCCGGGCCACCTACGACTGGTCGGTCGTGGCTGCCCGCTACGCCTGATTCAGGGCGCCGGTCGGCGCGGCAGGGTCGCCGGACGATCACCGGCACTAGCCGATGCCCGGTATCAGGCAATACTCTTCGGTAACCACTATGACGTGACGACCGTCACGTCGCCACCCCCGAAGGCGGCTACAGCGATGGCTCTCGATGTACCGTACCGTTCCATCCCGGACATGTTCCTCAAGCGCGTGGCGGCCACCCCCGACCGGCAAGCGTTCGCGTCCCCGACCCCTGACGACTCGGGGCCCGACTGGTTGACCTGGGAGCAGGTCGGCCAGCGCGCCAAGGCCGTCGCCGCCGGCCTGCACGCGCTCGGCGTCGGCCAGGAGAACCCGGTCGCGATCCTCGCCAACACGCGACTGGACTGGGTGGTCGCCGACCTGGGCATCATGTGCGCCGGCGGGGCGACCACCACCGTCTACCCGACCACCGAGCCGGCGGACGCGACGTACATCATCGCCGACTCCGGCTCGCGGGTCCTCTTCGCGGAGAACCCGGCGCAGGCGGCCAAAATCGCCGGAGCGGAGCTGCCGGCGCTGACCCACGTGGTGCTCTTCGACGGCACCCCCGACCCGAATGCCGCGATCCCCCAGCTCACCCTCACCGAGCTGGAAGAGCGGGGCAGCCGGGCGCTGGCCGCCGAACCCGATCTGATCGACATGCTCGTGGCGGGCATCGGCCCCGACCACCTGGCCACGCTGATCTACACCTCCGGCACCACCGGCCAGCCCAAGGGTGTCGAACTGCTGCACGGTGGGTGGTGCTGGGAGGCGGTGGCGCAGGCCGACGGCGGGCTGCTGCGCGACGACGACCTGCAGTACCTGTGGTTGCCGCTGGCGCACTCGTTCGGCAAGACGCTGCTCTGCGGCGCGATCCACGTCGGCCTGCCGACGTACGTGGACGGGCGGGTGGAGAAGCTGGTCGACCTGCTCGCGGTGATTCGCCCGACGCTGATGTGTGGCGCTCCCCGGGTCTTCGAGAAGGTCTACAACCGGGCGGTGACCACCGCGCAGGGCGCCGGCGGCGCGAAGGCGAGGATCTTCGCCTGGGGTGTCCAGGTCGGTAAGGACAAGGTCGCGCTGGAGCAGGCCGGCAAGCCGGTGCCGGCCGGGCTCAAGTTGCGCTACGGGCTGGCCGAGAAGTTGGTGTTCAGCAAGCTCCAGGCCCGCCTCGGCGGCCGGATGCGGGTGCTGGTCTCCGGCGCCGCGCCGCTCAGCCCGGAGATCGCCACCTTCTTCGCCGCGGCCAACCTGCCGATCTCCGAGGGCTACGGCCTCACCGAGACCAGCGCCGGCAACTTCGTCAACCCACCGGACGGGCTGCGCATCGGCACGGTCGGAAGGGCGATGGGCGACCTGGAGTGCCGGGTCGACACCGACGGCGAGATCCTCGTGCGGGGTCGTCCGGTGATGCGCGGCTACCACAACCTGCCCGAGGAGACCGCCGCCGCGTTCACCGAGGACGGCTTCTTCCGCACCGGCGACATCGGCACGCTCGACGAGCAGGGCTACCTGCGGATCACCGACCGCAAGAAGGACCTGGTCAAGACCTCGGGCGGCAAGTACATCGCGCCGTCGCACATCGAGGGCATGTTCAAGGCCATCTGCCCGTACACCTCGCAGGCGGTCGTGATCGGTCAGGCCCGCAACTTCTGCACGATGCTCGTCACGCTCGACGCGGATGCCATCCGCGGCTGGGTGGCCGGCGGCCCGCTGGAGGGCCGCGACTACACCGAGATCGTCGCCTCGCCGGAGGCGCAGGCGATGGTCGAGGAGTACGTCGCCCAGCTCAACGCCAAGCTGAACCGCTGGGAGACGATCAAGAAGGTGGCGATCCTGCCGCGTGACCTGACCATCGAGGACGGCGAGGTCACCCCGTCGTTGAAGATCAAGCGACGGGGCGTGGAGAGCAACTTCGCCGCCGAGATCGACAAGATGTACGCCGGCTCCCTCGCCGAGCTCTAGGAACGTGTCGTCGTGGCCCCGCACCCGCCCGGGTGTGGGGCCACCGGCGTTCCCGGGTTCGCTCAGGCGATGACCGATGGCTCCGGCCACCGTTGCCGGCCGCTGCGGTCCAGGTCGTAGCGGACCGTGGCGATCCGCTCCACGGCCTCCACCAGCTCGGCGGCCGGCAGGGTGAACGGCAACCGCAGGAAGCGTTCCAGGGTGCCGTCCAGACCGAACCGCGGCCCGGGAGCGAGCCGTACGCCGACCTCCTCGGCGGCCCGCGCGAGCGCGCTGGAGACCGGGCCGTCCAGCTCGGCCCAGAGGGTCACGCCGCCGCGCGGCACGGTCACCCGCCAGTCCGGTAGTCGGTGCGCGAGCGCGCCGAGCAACGCGTCGCGCTGGGCGGCGAGCTGCGCCCGACGGTCGGCGACGATGGCCGCCGCGTCGGCGAGCAGACGCACCGCGACCAATTGGTCGAGCACCGGGCTGGACATGTCGACGCCGACCCGGACCGCCGCCAGCCGCTGCACCTGCGGCGCGGAGGCGCGGACCCAGCCGATCCGCAGACCACCCCAGTACGGCTTGCTCATCCCTCCGATGCTGACCACCCGGGAGTGCCGGTCGAACGTGGCCGTGGGCGGGGGCAGCTCGACGCCGTCCAGCGGGAGGTCCACGAAGGACTCGTCGACGATGAGGTCGGTGCCCACGGCGTGGGCGGCGGCGACCACCCGCTCGCGCAACGCGGCGGGCATCAGGTGGCCGGTCGGGTTCTGGAACTCCGGGATCAGGTACGCCAACTTGGGGCGGGTCTGCCGCAGGCTGCCCAGCAACAGGTCGGGCTCCCAGCCGCCGGCGTCGGCGGACAGACCGTGTGTGGCGATCCGGGCCCGCCGGCCGGCCAGCGCGGCGAGCGCGTTGGGGTAGGTCGGTGACTCGACCAGCACGTTCCCGCCGGGGGCCAGGGCGAGGCGCAGCACCAGGTCCAGGGCGTGCTGGGTGCCGCTGGTGACCATGATCTGGTCGGCCGAGGTGGGTAGCCCTCGCGCGGTGTAGCCGGCGGCCACCGCCTCGCGCAGCTCACCGATGCCGGTCGGGTGGTAGCCGGCGCCGCCCAGGTAGCGGGGCAGGTCCTCGACGGCGGCCCGGGCGGCCCCGAGCAGTTGCGGCGGGGCGGCCAGGGCGGCGACGCCGAGGTCGATCATGTCCCGGTCGTCCAGCGGGGTCCACAGGCCGGTGCTGGCGACCCGGTGGTTGCCCGGCAGCATCGTCCAACTGCCGGCGCCCCGGCGGCTGGCGAGGTGGCCGGTCTCGCGCAGCTCGCGGTACGCGGCGGTGACCGTGGTACGGCTGATCCGCAGCGCCTCGGCAAGCTCACGTTCCGCCGGCAGCCGCACACCCAGGGGAAGCCGGGCGTCGGCGAGCAGCCCGCGTACCGCACCGGCGAGCGCCGCGTAGTCGGGGCTGCGGCGACGGCCCGGCAGGGCGTGCCACTGCCCCAGCAGTCGCGCTAATTGGACCCCTCGCACCTGACCAGTCATGACCACTCCTCGGATATTGGCCTCTTCCTCCGGGAGGATTGGCACCTAGGGTGGCATGCATGGCACTGATTGGCAATCTACGGGAGCGGCCGGTACGACGGCTCAGCCAGCTCTACGCCGGGCTCGTCCTCTACGGGGTCAGCATGGCCCTGATGGTCCGCTCCCAGCTGGGCCTGGACCCCTGGGACGTCTTTCACCAGGGGCTGTCCGAGCTGACCGGGCTCTCCTTCGGCACGGTCACCATCGGTGTCGGTGCCCTGGTGCTGCTGCTCTGGATTCCGCTGCGACAGCGGCCCGGCCTCGGCACCGTCAGCAACGTGGTGGTGGTCGGCCTCGTGGTGGACGCGACTCTGGCCCTGCTGCCCGCCGGTGGTCCCCTCGGCGTCCGCATCGCCCTGTTGATCACCGGGATCGTCGCCAACGGCGCCGCCACCGCGCTCTATCTCGGCGCCCGCCTGGGTCCGGGCCCACGCGACGGGCTGATGACCGGCTTCGTCGCCCGTCGGCCCCGCTTCTCGGTGCGACTGGTGCGTACCGCCATCGAGGTCACCGTGCTCGCGCTGGGATGGCTGCTCGGCGGCACGGTCGGCGTGGGTACCGTCGCGTACGCGCTGGCCATCGGTCCGCTGGCGCAGTTCTTCATCCCGCTCGTCGCGGTGCCCCCGGCCAAGGCCGACGCCGACGACGAGTCGACGGTCACTGCCGGTGACCCGTCGCGTGCCCCGGCCGCCTGAAACGTTCACCGACCGTTCACGGACCGGCACGCCGCGCTGGCGGAAGTGGGCTCGTTCGAGGGTGGGTGTTCCCTTCCGCGTCGCTCGCCGTCATCATCACTGCATGGGGGAGAACGGTTGGCGCTGGAGCGACGCATGGATTTTCGTGTCGTTGGTTATCGCGAGCGGCGCCGGACGGCACCGACGGTCCGCGACCAGCCGCCGCCCGGAGGGCGTACGTCTGACCGACGTGCTGTCCACCGCCGACCATCTCAACCACGCGATTCCCGAACGACACGAGGTGGAGGCCGCCGTCCAGCGGCTGGTCGGCGCGGGCCTGGTCACCGTCGCCGACGGGTGGTTCCGCATCACCGCCGAGGGTGAGCAGCTCTGGCGCAGCCGCCCCCGGGCCGGCGTCGCCACGATGGTGGACACCGTGCAGGGGGTCCTGAGCCGCCGGCACGCGCCCGGCAGCGCCGACTGGATACTGGAGGAGGCCGACCACGCGGCGGCCGTGCAGGAGTACGCGGTCCGCTCGATCCCCACCCCCCGCCGCTCACCCGAGGGCCACTCCGGCGGCCACTGACGCTCTGTCGCCCGCTCGACCCGCGGACGCGTCACGCCCTTCAGCGACGCCGAAGCGCTGCCGCGGGTAGTGGCAGGACGAGCAGATGCATGGGTGTGCCGTCGGGCATCGCCGATCCGCCGACCTGCTGCCAACCCGCGCGCTGGTAGATGGCGCGGGCCGGTGCGGCCGGGTTGGACGCGAGGGTCGCCCACCGTTCGGGCCGCCCGTCGAGGAGCCGGCGGATGAGTTCCGCGCCGATGCCCGCGCCGCGCCGGTCGGGATGGACGATCCACTCCATCACCGCGAACTTTTCGGCGGCGACCAGATCCGCGCAAGGCTCGACGTCGGCGCGCGTCCACCACCGGCCGGCGGGCATCGTCCACCCGTACGCCGCACCCACCAGCACGCCCGCGTCCTCGGCGACCACGAGGGTGAACCCCGGGCGTCGGGACTCGCCGGGCAAACCGTCGGCGAAGCCGGCCACCTGCTCCGGTCCTTCGGCGTAGGGCGGCTCGGCGTAGACGATCTCGTACAGACGCACCAGCGCCGCAAACACGGTCGTGGCCGATTCGGGGGTGTGCACGGTGTACGTGACGGGCATGGCGGAGGAGCCTAGGCCCGGATCCGGTCGGCGAGATCAGCGAACGCGGGCCGGGACCGTTCCACTGTGGGTACCGCACTCGTGACCTGGGCCGCAATTGAGCGCAGCGAGTTGTTGTGCAGGTGGGGCGGCAGTGCGTCGAGACTGTCGGCGGCGTGCCGCAGTCCGTCCGGGATGTGGCCGCCCCGAATCAGCCGGGCTGCCTGGTGCAGTTGCACCTGCGCACGTAGCCGCGCCTGCGAGCCCGGATACAGGCCGAGGGCCAGATCCTGCGCGACCTCGGCGTCGGCCAGCCGGCCGGCGTGGGTGTACACCCACGATTCGGTGTGGTGGACCCGATGTTCGGGCCACCCCCACAGCGACTCCACGTCCCTCACGATCGTGGGCGGCAATCGCTGGGCGAGGTCGGAGAGATGCCGGACCGTCGCCACCGCCTCGGTATGCCGTCCGGCCAACGACAGGGCTTGCGCCCGACCGGCGAGCAGCCCGCAGGCCGCAGACGTGGCTTGCCGGCCCAGCAGAGGCAAGACCTCGTCCGAGAGGGCGATGATCGTCGACGGTGGACGTCCGTCGTAGCAGCCGTTCACCACATCCCACGCCCGTACCAACACCTGGGTATCGGCGTCGCCGGATTCGTCGGCAACCCGATGGGCGGTCCGCCACCAGCGACGACCCATCACGACCTGGCCCGACGCGACGAGGCTCAACGCGACGATGACAGATAGTCGCGCGGCAGCCCGCAGGAGACCAGGGCGGCGCGCGCCGGCGTCAGCGGCGATCTGGTGCTGCAACACGGTCAGGTCAGCGCTTAGTTGGGCCATCAACGCGGGGCGGGTTTGTCGGTAGTAGCCGTGGCCGTAGTCGGCGGCGATTTGCTCCCACTCGTCATGGCCGGGAGTCGCCGCGTCGCCGAGGCCGTGGCGAAGGGCCTCCAGTCCAGCCAGAGGCGCGACGGCCGGGGCGGCGGCCAAGGCCGACATGGCACGCAGCATCGTACGTCTGTGCAGGTCGATGGCATCGGCGCGGTCCGTCCGATACGCCTCGATGAGCGCGCCGTCGGCGTTCAGCGCACGGTCGCAGGCCGTGGCCAGCGCGTCGGTGGGGCGGCGGTTACCGCGCTCCACCTGGGAGATGTGGCTGTACTGGAAATGGATGATGGCACCGAGCTGTCGCAGGGACAGTCCGGCGCTCTCTCGATGCTGCCTGAGCAACTTCCCGAAAGCGGCCATGGTCGGCTCCCAGCGTGTGCAGGAGCGTGTGCACACCGCGCACGCCTGCCGTATGGGCAGCTTATCGGCCAGGCTCGACGTGTCAGCCCCGCTGACAGAGCCGCTTCCGGCGGGAAAGGCGGAACTGTCTCTGCCGTTCGGGTGGTCCCCACACCTCTTGCCCTCGGAGCCCAGCATGACCGAAAGCCTTCAGGTGCCTGCGGGCACCCTGCTGCATCTGCTGGCATGGGAGATCAGCCCCAATCCCACCAACCGCGACGAACTGGTGTGGGCGGTGGTCGTAGACCAGCAGCCGGCCGGCGGCATGGTGCGGATGCGGGGGCACACGTGTGCCGGCCCCATTCCGGACTGTGCGGGCGGGTGGTGCTTCGAGGCACAGGTATCGGTCGCGGCGATCCGAGCGAACATGGGTGGAGCGCGGTGAGTGGATCCGCCGCCGAACAACTACTGAGCCGCTGGTGGCGGATTCTGGCCGAGCACGAGGCGCGACACGGGCGATGCCCGATCTGCGGCACACGTGCCCGATGCTGGGCGTGGGCGGGAGCATTCGCAGATCTGGTCGCGCACGACGCGTACCACCTGGGTCCGCCGTCACCCTGCGCCGGCGGTCGGCGGTGACCCTCGGTCGCCGCCGTGCGAGGTATATGGCTCAACAGCACATCGACACGGCCGGCAGCCACCGCGGATGGTCGGCGCCCTTTGTGTGAGCCGCTAGCGCACCGGGTGGCCGCTGCGGCGCAGGGCGTCCTTGACCTCGCCCACCGTCAGCTCGCCGAAGTGGAAGACGCTGGCCGCGAGGACCGCGTCGGCCCCGGCTCCGATCGCGGGCGGGAAGTGCGCCACCTCGCCGGCCCCTCCGCTGGCGACGACCGGCACGTCCACCACGGCTCGCACCGCGCCGATCAGTTCCAGGTCGAAGCCCGCCTTGGTGCCGTCGGCGTCCATCGAGTTGAGCAGGATCTCCCCCGCGCCCGACTCGGCCACCTGCCGGGCCCAGCCGACCGCGTCGATGCCGGTGCCGCGTCGACCGCCGTGGGTGGTGACCTCGAACCCGCTGGGCGTGTCGCCCGTGGGCGCGCGGCGTACGTCGAGGGAGAGCACGAGCACCTGCCGGCCGAACCGGTCGGCGATCTCGGCGATCAGCTCCGGCCGCGCGATGGCGGCGGTGTTCACGCCGACCTTGTCGGCCCCGGCGCGCAGCAGCGTGTCGACGTCGCCGACCTGCCGGACCCCACCCCCGACGGTCAGCGGGATGAAGACCGACTCGGCGGTGCGGCGTACCACGTCGAGCATGGTGCCCCGGTCACTGGACGACGCGGTGACGTCGAGGAAGGTCAGCTCGTCGGCGCCGGCCCGGTCGTAGGCGGCGGCCAGCTCCACCGGGTCGCCGGCGTCGCGCAGGTCGAGGAAGTTGACCCCCTTGACCACCCTCCCGGCGTCCACGTCGAGACAGGGGATCACCCGTACCGCCACCGTCATGCCGTCAGCCTATCCTCCGCGCACGGCGCGGCGGCCGACCCGAGGGGGCCGACCGCCGCGCCGCACGTGCACGTCACACCCGGACGAGCATCTTGCCCAGGTTCTCGCCGCGCAGCAGGCCGAGGAACGCCGCCGGGGCGTTCTCGATGCCGTCGACGATCGTCTCGTCGTAGGAGAGTTTGCCCTCACGCAGCCAGCCGGCGACGTCCTGAACGAACGTCGCGCGGACGTTGTTGTGGTCGTTGACCAGGAACCCGCGCAGGGTGAGCCGCTTGCCGATGACCAGCGCCAGGTTGCGCGGCGCGGCCGGCGGCTCGGTGGCGTTGTACTGGGCGATCATGCCGCAGATGGCGACCCGGCCGTGCAGGTTCAGGGCCGAGATCGCCGCCTCCAGGTGGTCACCACCGACGTTGTCGAAGTAGACGTCGATGCCGCCCGCGGCGGCCGCGCGCAACGAGTCGCGGACCGGCCCGTCGTGGTAGTCGAACGCGGCGTCGAAGCCGAGTGCCCGGAGCCGCTCGACCTTGGCGGCCGACCCGGCGCTGCCGATGACCCGGCCCGCGCCCTTGAGCTTGGCGATCTGACCCACCAGGCTGCCGACCGAGCCGGCCGCGGCGGAGACGAAGACCGTCTCGCCGGGCTTCATGGCGGCGACCTCCAGCAGACCGGCGTACGCGGTGAGTCCGGGCATGCCGAGCACGCTCAGGTACGCGCTGGCCGGGGCGATGCTCGCGTCGACGGTGCGGGCGCGGCCGGCGTCGAGCAACGCGTACTCCCGCCAGCCGAGCCCGTGCAGGACGGTGTCGCCCACGGCGATGTCGGGTGACTCGCTGGCCACCACCTCGCCGACGGCGGCCCCGTCGAGGGGGGCGTCGAGCGCGAACGGCGGCACGTACGACTTGACGTCGTTCATCCGTCCCCGCATGTACGGGTCGACGGAGACGTACTGGTTGCGGACCACGATCTGGCCCGGTCCGGGCGTCGGGACGTCGGTCTCGACGAGCCGGAAGGTGTCCTCGGTGGGCCAGCCGTCGGGGCGGCGGGCCAGGTGGATCTCGCGGTTGCTGGTCATCAGGGGGTCGTCCTCTCGTACGCGGGTGGGGTCCGGGGCCGCGACGGTCAGGCGGCCAGGGTCTCGCGGACGGTCAGCGCGACGTCGATGTTGCCGCGGGTGGCGTTCGAGTACGGGCAGACCTGGTGGGCCTGCTCGACGAGCTGCTCGGCGGTCTCCCGGGGGACGGCCGGCAGGTCCACGATGAGCTGGGCGGTGAGCCCGAAGCCACCGCTGCCGTTCGGGCCGATGCCGACCTCGGCGGAGACGACGGAGCCGGTCACGTCGGCCTTGGCGCGGCGACCGACGATGCGCAGGGCGCTGTGGAAGCAGGCGGCGTAGCCGGCGGCGAAGAGCTGCTCGGGGTTGGTGGCGCCACCCTCGCCACCCAACTCCTTCGGCGACGCCAGGTCCATGGCGAAGGTGCCGTCGGAGGTCTCGACGTGGCCGTCCCGGCCGTCACCGGTGGCGGTCGCGGATGCGGTGTAGAGAACCTTCATGTTGGTCACTGCTCCTTCTGTCGATGGACGGTCTCGGTGACCCGGGTGAGCGTGTCGCGCAACGCGACGAGCTCGTCGATGCCCAGGCCGGTGGCCTGGGCGATCCGCAGCGGAACGTCGCAGAGCCGCTCGCGCAACGCCCGACCCTGCTCGGTGAGGCTCACCTCGACCCGCCGTTCGTCGCGCGTCGCGCGTCGGCGCTCCACCAGGCCCGCGCTCTCCAGCCGTTTGAGCAGCGGGGAGAGTGTGCCGGAGTCGAGCCGCAGCTCGGCGCCCAGCTCGGACACGGCGGGCGGGTCATCGGGGCGTTCCCAGAGGACCAGCAGCACCAGGTACTGCGGGTAGGTCAGCCCGACCTCGTCGAGGATCGGCCGGTACACGTCGGTGAGGGCGCGCGACGCGGCGTAGAGCGCGAAGCACACCTGCCGGCGTAGCACCAGGTCATCGGTCACCGCTGAACCGTAGCCCGCAATTAAGTTGTGCACAACTTATCGGCGCGGAAGGCGGCCGTGACGACCGCCACCGAAACGGTCAGCGGTCCCCTACGTACGCCTCCAACTCCACCTCGACCAGGTGCTCCGGATCGAGCAGACCCGCCACCACCACGAGCGTCGCCACCGGCCGGACCGCGCCGAAGACGGCGTTGTGCGCCCGGCCCACCTCGTCGGCGTGCAGCCGGTCGGTCACATACATCCGGGTCCGGATCACGTCACCCGGCTCCGCGCCCACCTCGGCGAGCGCGGCCAACCCGATCCGTAACGCCTGCGCGGTCTGCGCGGCGGCGTCCCCGACGTGCACCACCCGACCGTCCACGGTGGCCGTACAGCCCGCCGTCAGGGCCAGGTCACCGGCCCGAACCACCCGCGAGTAGCCGTAGGTCTGCTCCCACGGCCCGCCCGAGCCCAGCCGGGTGACCGTCATGCCTCGGCCAGGGTGCGCAGCGCCTCAGCCACCGTGAACGCGCCCGCGTACAGCGCCTTGCCGGCGATCACGCCCTCCACACCCAGCGGCTCCAGCGTGGCCAGCGCCCGCAGGTCGTCCAAGGTGGACACACCGCCGGAGGCGATCACCGGACGGTCGGTACGGGCGCACACGTCCCGCAGCAGATCCAGGTTCGGCCCACGCATCGTGCCGTCCTTGGTGATGTCGGTGACCACGTACCGCGTGGCCCCCGCCTTGTCCAGGCGCTCCAGCACCTCGTACAGGTCACCGCCATCGCGGGTCCACCCCCGCGCGGACAGCGTCTGACCCCGGACGTCCAGCCCGATGGCGACCCGGTCGCCGTACTCCCCGACGACCCGGTCGCACCACTCCGGGTTCTCCAGGGCGGCGGTGCCGATGTTCACCCGGGCCGCCCCGGTGCCCAGCGCCGCGCGCAGCGACTCGTCGTCGCGGATCCCACCCGACAACTCCACCTGCACGTCCAACTGACGCACCACCTCGGCGAGCAGGTGCGCGTTGGTGCCCCGACCGAACGCCGCGTCCAGGTCGACCAGGTGGATCCACTGGGCGCCGTCGCGCTGCCACGCCAGCGCCGCGTCCAGCGGGTCGCCGTAGACGCTCTCGCTGCCGGCGGCGCCCTGCACGAGCCGGACGGCCCGGCCGTCGGCGACGTCCACGGCGGGTAAAAGGGTGAGGCTCAACGTCTTCTCCTCGATCAGGTACGACGGTCCAGGGCGATCACCACGATCGCCGGCAGTACGAGCAGCAACAACACGATCAACGCGACACGAAGCGCCAGATCGTCGACGAACGTCCAGATCAGGATCATCGCCGCGCCGGTGAGCAGCACGATCGCCGCGCGCTCGCCCCGCGAGTGTCGGGCCAGCCGGCCCGAACGACCCCGCCGTACCTGCGGCGTCAACCGACGCAGCACCGCGCGGCGGCGCTGCCGACGGGCCACCCGGCGCTGCCGGACCGCCCGCTCCCGCGCCAACTCCGCCTCACGTTCCGCCCGCCGGCGGGCCCGTTCGCGACTCACCGCGACGCCCGCGGCGCGGACGGCGGGCGGTGTCGACGCTCAGTCACCGGAGGGCAGGGTGGCGAGCCAGTTGCGCAGCAGCGCGGCACCGGTGTCGGCGGACTTCTCCGGGTGGAACTGCGCCGCCGACAGCGGCCCACGCTCCACGGCCGCCACGAAGTCGGTGTCGTGATGGGCCGTGGTCACCAGCGCGCCCGCGCCCGCCAACCCCGCCGGGTCACTCATCGCGTACGAGTGCACGAAGTAGAAGCGGCTCTGCGCCGGCAACCCGGCGAACAGCACCGAACCCCGGGGCGCGCGGACCGTGTTCCAGCCCATGTGCGGCAGGCGGTGCGCCGCCAGCCGGGTCACCCCGCCGGGCAGCAGCCCGAGGCCCTTCGTCACGACCCCGTGCTCCTCGCCGTACTCGAAGAGCACCTGCATGCCCACGCAGATGCCGAGCACCGGCCGGGCCGCGGCCACCCGCTCCGCGATCACCGGGCCCGCGCCGAGCGCCTCGATACCCGCCATGCACGCGGCGTAGGCGCCCACCCCCGGCACCACGAGACCGTCGGCGGTGGCCGCCGCGGCCAGGTCGTCGGTCACCCGGACGGTCGCGCCGGCCGCGGCCAGCGCCCGCTCCGCCGAGCGCAGGTTGCCCGAGCCGTAGTCGAGCACCACCACGTCGGCGGTCACGACCCCGACTCCGGAATCAGCCGCAGCACCCCGGCGGCCGTGGCGAGCAGCGCCAGCAGCGCGGTCACCACGATGGCGCCACGCGGAGCGCCCTGCCGGTGCAGCGACCACGCCCCACCCACCAGCACCCCGGCGAGGATCAACAGCAACGTCGGCAACGCGGCACCCATCAGAGCCACCTTCCATTCGCGACTGCGGGGCTCCGCTGCGCTGCACTCCTCGCGCTCATCAGAGCCACCTTCCATTCGCGACTGCGGGGCTCCGCTGCGCTGCACTCCTCGCGCTCATCAGAGCGCACCCTTCGTGCTCGGGATCGCGCCCGCCGCCCGCGGGTCGATCGCGGTGGCTTCGCGCAGCGCCCGGGAGACCGCCTTGAACTGGGCCTCCACCACGTGGTGCGCGTCCGGGTGCCCACCGGGACGCGCCGCCCGCAGCACGTCGACGTGCAGGGTCACCCGCGCCGCCTGGCCGAACGACTCCCAGATGTGCCGGGTCATGCTCGTCGCGAAGACCGGCCCGATGTACGGCGCGAGCAGCGGCTCGTCGTGCACCACGTACGGGCGGCCGGACAGGTCCACCGCGGCCCGGACCAGCACCTCGTCCATCGGGACGGTCGCCGACCCGTACCGCCGGATGCCGGCCTTGTCGCCCAGCGCCTGATCGAACGCGGCGCCCAGCGCGAGGGCCGTGTCCTCCATCGTGTGGTGCGCGTCGATCTCCAGGTCGCCCACCGTGCGGACGGTCAGGTCGTAGCCGCCGTGCCGGGCGATCTGGTGGAGCATGTGGTCGTAGAAGCCCACGCCGGTGCTGATCTCGGCGGCGCCGGTGCCGTCGAGGTCGATCTCGACGAGGACCTTGGTCTCCTTGGTGATCCGCTCCACCCGGGCGGTCCGGCTCATCGCGCAGTCTCCATTGCAGTCAAGAAAGCATCAGTCTCGGCGGGAGTGCCGGCGGTCACCCGCAGCCAGCCGGGCAGGCCGACGTCACGGACCAGCACCCCCTGCTCCAGCAGGGCGTGCCAGACGGTGGCCTGGTCGCCGCCGACCTCGAACAGCACGAAGTTGGCGTCACTGTCGGCTACCCGCAGCCCGCGAGCGCGCAGCGTCGCCACGATCCGGTCCCGCTGTGCCATCACGGCGGCCACCGTACCGAGCAGGGCGTCGCGGTGGGTCAGCGCCGCGCGGGCGGCGGCCTGGGTCAGCGCGGACAGGTGGTAGGGCAGGCGGACGAGCTGCACCGCCTCGGCAACGGCCGGGTCGGCGGCCAGGTAACCCAGCCGGCCCCCGGCGAAGCCGAAGGCCTTGCTCATCGTACGGGTCACCACGAGCCGCAGATGGCCGGGCAGCACCGCGAGGGCGCTGACCGTGCCGGGCCGGGCGAACTCGGCGTACGCCTCGTCGACGACCACCATGCCGGGGGCGACGTCGAGCACGGCCGCGACTACCGCCGGGTCGAGAGCGGTGCCGGTCGGGTTGTTGGGTGAGCAGAGGAAGACCACGTCGGGCCGGTGCTCGCGGATCTGGGCGACCGCCTCGTCGGCGGTCAACCCGAAGTCGACGCCGCGCCGCGCCGGCACCCACCGGGTGCCGGTGCCGAGGGCCAGCAGCGGGTGCATCGAGTACGACGGGACGAAGCCCAGCGCACTGCGCCCCGGCCCACCGAACGCCTGAAGGAGCTGCTGCTGGATCTCGTTGGAGCCGTTCGCCGCCCAGACGTGCTCGACGGTGAGCCCGTGCCCCAGGTATTCGGCCAGGTCGGCGCGCAGCGCCACCGCGTCCCGGTCCGGGTAGCGGTTCAGGTCACGCAGCTCGGCGGTGAGCGCCTTGCCGATCGCGTCCACCACCGACTCGGGCACCGGGTAGGAATTCTCGTTGGTGTTGAGCCGCACCGCCACGTCGAGCTGGGGCGCCCCGTACGGCGACAGGCCCCGCAGGTCGTCGCGGATCGGCAGATCGTCGAGGCCGCTCACGCCGACTCCTGCGGAAACCGGGCCTGGACGGCCTGGCCGTGCGCCGGCAGGTCCTCCACGTTCGCCAGGGTGACGACGTACGGCGCCACGTCACGCAGCGCGGCCTCGGTGTATTCGATCAGGTGCACCCCGCGCAGGAAGGACTGCACCGACAGCCCCGAGGAGTGCCGGGCGCAGCCGCCGGTGGGCAGCACGTGGTTGGAGCCGGCGCAGTAGTCGCCGAGCGACACCGGCGACCAGGCGCCCACGAAGATCGCCCCGGCGTTGCGGACGCGTAGCGCCCACTCCCGCGCGTCGACCGTCTGGATCTCCAGGTGCTCGGCCGCGTACGCGTCGACCACCCGCAGCCCGGCCTCGAGGTCGTCGACCAGGACCACGCCGCTCTGCTCGCCGGTCAACGCCGTGGTCACCCGCTCGGCGTGCTTCGTGGCCGGTACCTGCCGGGCCAGCTCGGCCTCGACCGCGTCGACGAGCGCCAGCGACGGGGTGACGAGCACGCTCGCCGCGAGCGGGTCGTGCTCGGCCTGGCTGATCAGGTCGGCGGCGACGTGCGCCGGGTCGGCGGTGTCGTCGGCCAGAATGGCGATCTCGGTCGGACCGGCCTCGGCGTCGATGCCGACCACGCCGCGCAGCAGCCGCTTGGCGGCCGTCACCCAGATGTTGCCCGGGCCGGTGACCAGGTCGACGGGCTCGCAGCGCAGCTCACCAGCCGGGTCGACGGCGGAGCCGTACGCCAGCATCGCGACCGCCTGGGCGCCGCCGACCGCGTACACCTCGTCGACGCCGAGCAGCGCGCACGCGGCGAGCACCCGGGCGTCGGGCAGGCCGCCGTTGTCCTTCTGCGGCGGGCTGACCACCACCAGCGAACGCACTCCGGCCGCCTGGGCCGGCACCACGTTCATCACCACCGTCGACGGGTACATGGCCAGGCCGCCGGGGACGTAGAGGCCGACCCGGTCGACGGGCAGCCACCGTTCGGTGACCGTGCCGCCGGGCACGACCTGGGTGACGTGGTCGGTACGCCGCTGGTCGGCGTGCACCCGGCGGGCCCGACTGATCGACTCCAGCAGCGCCTCGCGTACCGCCGGGTCGAGCACCCCCTCGGCCTCGGCGATCGCCTCGACGGGCACCCGCAGCACCTCCGGCGAGATGCCGTCGAACCGCTCGCTGGCCTCCCGGATCGCCGGGTACCCATGCTCGCGGACCGCCTCCACCAGCGGGCGGATCCGCTCGACGGCAACGGACACGTCGAGCTGGGCACGGGGCAGCAGACGGCGCGGGTCACCGAGACCGTCGCGCAGGTCGATCCGATTCAGCACCCTTGCGAGTCTAGGCGGCCCGTCCGTCGCCCACCCGAGCCGTCCGGTCGGCGGGACGGTGAGCCGGGCCACGCCGTCGCGGACGGGATTGGTTAGGCTCGACGGCGTGACCGCACGGCTGCCGGTGTTCCCGCTCGCAACGGTGCTCTTTCCCGGGTTGGTGCTGCCACTGCACATCTTCGAGGAGCGCTACCGGGCCCTGGTCCGGCACCTTGTCGACCTGCCCGAGGGCGCGCCGCGTGAATTCGGCGTGGTCGCCATCCAGGCCGGCTGGGAGGTGGCACCCACCGGGCCCGGCGCTCGCGCCGGCAACGGGGTCGGCGACGTCACCCTGCACGAGGTGGGCTGCACCGCCGAGTTGCGTCAGGTCACCGAGCTGGCCGACGGCGGCTTCGACATCGTCACGGTCGGCCGACGTCGATTCCGGATCGCCGACGTCGACGACGCCACCGAGCCGTACCTGACGGCCGCGGTGGAATGGCTGCCCGAGGCCAGCGGGCCGGACGAGGTGGCCGACCTGCTGGCCGCCCGCGTGATCGCGGTGTTCCGGCAGTACCTGAGCCTGATCCGGCCCGACCCGGAGGAGATCTCCGAGCAGCTTCCGGAGGATCCGACGGTGTTGTCGCACCTGGTGGCGGCCACCGCCGCCCTGACCGTCGACGACCGGCAGCGGCTGCTCGCCATCGACGACACCGCCGCCCGGCTACGCGCCGAGCTACGGCTGCTCAACCGCGAGGCGGCTCTGCTGCGCCAGGTGCGGGCGGTTCCGGTGCCGTTGTCGGAGCTGGCGTCCCCGCCGACACCCAACTGAACGACGCCGGGTCGGGCTCCGGACGCAGGGACGGCCACCGCGACCAGCCGGCCAGCAGGGTGTACGTGACGGCGGCGCCGAACGCCGGCAGCAACAGGTTGCCGTGCGGCACCGGCAGCACGTGCCCGAGCCAGTCAATCCCGCCGGCCCGCAGGTCGGCGGGTTTGGTGAAGGCCTGACCCGCCGGGGCGCTCTCCAACAGCCGGTCGAACGTCGCCAGCCCGACCCGACGCCCCACCTGCCAGGCCACCGGGGCCGCGGCGAGCGTGCCCAGCACCGCGCCGAGCAGCCCGACCGGGCCGCGTCGCCGACGCAGCAGGAACCACAGGGCCAGCGCGGCGAGCACGCCGAACGCCAGCCCGAGCAGGCTGAACCAGCCGTCGGCGGCGATCGGCTGCTCCGGCTGGGGCTCGGCGTAGATCGCCCCTTCGGCGGTCTTGAGCACCGGGGTGTCCGGCGCGAACGCCGCCCAGAGCAGCCCGAGCGGCCCGCCCAGCACGGCCAGGGCGAGCGCCACGCCGAGCACCGTCGCCACCGTCCGCAACGGCCGGCGCGGCTCGTCGGGGGTCAGCTCCACCCCGCTCGGGTACGCCGTCAGCGCGGCACTCCCGTCGGGAACCGACCCGAACGCCGGCCCGGCGGGCGGGGCGGACTCGCTCGGCGGCGGCACGGCCGACGGTCGGGGTGGCGCGGGGCGGTCGTCGGAGATGTCCGCGTGCCGCTCAGGGTCGGGGTTGTCCGGGCTCACCCGATGATCCTCTCAGGCCCCGCGACGGGCCGGGGCGCCGGTGGCGGCGAACCAGCTCACCGGGCGAACGGCTCCGCCATGGCCGCGGCGGCGCGCAGCCACGCCTCGCGGGTCTCCGGCTGGAGCTGGTGGTACTCGATCGACGAGCCGGTCTCCAACGCCGGGTCGTACGGCACCACGGCCACCGCACGGGTACGCGTGGCGAAGTGCCGTTCCAGGTCGTCCTGTAATGCCGAGCGGCCGGCAGTAGGGCAGGAGATGAGGGTGATCGCGTTGTCGGCCAGCTCGCCCATTCCCTCCTCGTGCAGCAGGTCGAGCATCCAGTCGGCGCTGAACGCCGCGTCCTCGCGGGGCACGGTGGTGACCACCAGTTGGTCGGCGGCGTGCATCACGGTGCGCCAATTGGGGCTCTCCACGTTGTTGCCGGTGTCCACGCAGATCACGTCGTGCGTACGCCGCAGCAGCTCAAGCACCCGCTTGACGGTGAACTGGTCGAGCCGCTGGGCGAAACGGGGGCTCTCCTCGCCGGCCAGCACGTCGTACGAGCCGTCGGAGGCGTGCCGCAGGTAGTCGTCCAGCCGCTCCAGCAGGGTCGCGCCCTCCAGGATCTCGATCTGGGCGAGGTCGCTGACCAGGTGTCGGATGGTGCGGGCGTGTCGGGCGCTGCCGGCGCGCAACCCGAGGGTGCCCCGCAGTTCGTTGTCGTCCCAGGCCAGTACGCCCCGCCCCCGCACGCTGCCGACGGTGGCGGCGGCGAGCACGGTGGCGGTGGTCTTGTGCACCCCGCCCTTGGGGTTGGCGAACGCGAACACCCGGGGTGTGCCCAGGTCGCGGCGGAGCACCCCGGTGGCGCGTTCGGACTCCTGGTCGACGCCCTGCGGGCGCCACTCGACCCGGGCCGGGAAGCCGCGCTCGGCGAGGGCCGAGCCGGGCGGGGGGACCACCGCGACCGGCGGCGGCGCGACCGGCGGGGCGGGTGGTGGAACGACCGGCGGTGGCGCGATCGCGGGGGCGGGTGTCACCGGCGGCGCGGGCGCCGGGTAGCCGGTCTCCGGCTGGTAACCGGTCTCCAGCAGCGCGTAGCGGGACTCGCCGACGGGATTGCCCGGCCGGTAGCCGCCGTTGTCCAGGATGGCGTAGCGCGACTCCGGCTCGGCACGGCGCGGCGGCTCGGGCTCGGCCGGGTAACCCGGCTCGGCGCGGTACGTCGGCTCGGCCCGGTAGCCGGGCTCGGCGCGGTACGTCGGCTCGGCCGGGTAACCCGGCTCGGCGCGGTACGTCGGCTCGACCGGGTAACCCGGCTCGGCGCGGTACGTCGGCTCGACCGGGTAACCCGGCTCGGACCGGTACGCGGGCTCGGCACGGTAGTCCGGCTCGGACCGGTACGCCGGTTCGGCGCGGTAGTCCGGCTCGGACCGGTATCCCGGCTCGGCACGGTAGGCGGGGTCGACCCGGTACGTCCCCTCGGCCCGGTAACCGGGCTCCTGGCCGTACGACAGATCGGCCGGATGCCCGATGGCCGACGCGCGCCCCGCGTAGCCGTTGGGGGCCGCGCGTCGCGGCAGTGGGTCCGGGGCCGCCTCGTCGGCACGGCGCTCGGGCTCGGGCTGCTCCGCCGCCCGACCGCCCAGCCGGGCACGGTCGAGCAACGCCCGCCACCTCGGCGCTGGTTCGGCCGGCCGGCCCCAGCCGGTCTCACTGCCCTCCACGGCCCGCCCTCCCAGCGCCATCGATCTCTGCCTGACAGGCTACGAACCAAACCCTATTCGGACCACTCCTGCGGGCGCACGCCGCCCGGCGTAGATCACGGCGGGGAAGTTGCCAGCAACCCGGGATCCGTCGCGTCCGGGGAGGTGGTGAGTGCCGGCGGGGCAGGCTCGGTGGACCGCGCCGGGGTCGGCTCGGGTGACGCAATCGTTACGAGCGGTGCGGGTTCCGACGATTCGCCCATCGGCACCGGCGGCATTGGCGTGCTCGACGTCGACCCGTCGCTCGGGCGCGGCGTCGGCGACGGACTCGGCCCGGTGTCGGCCGGCGGGCGGACCACATCGCGCTGCTCGGGCAGCGGCGGCGTGAAGACCGTACGGTCGAGCCGGTACACCTCGGGCGCCGGATCGACGGCCCGTACGTCCGGGCGGGCGGCCACCCGGCGCAGCGCCTCCGGCGCGGCGCGCACCACCGCGGCGTAGACGCAGGCGCAGCCGGCCCGGTACGCCCGTGCCTCGGCGCCGGCCACGTCCGCGTCGACGGCGTACCGCTCCCGCAGCTCGCGCTCGGCGACGCCGTCGCCGCGCACCGCGGCGGCCCGCGCCCGGTAGTCGGCGGCCTCGCCGTCCTTGCGGGCGGCCACGCGTTCCATCTGGGCGACCACGTCGTCCGGCACCCGCAGGGCCGGGATGCGGACGATCTCGGTCTGCCGACCGGGCAACGGGACCCGCCCGAAGACGGCCGAGACCGACACATCGCCGAGGACCGTGGCCAGGCGCTGTGGCGGCAGGTACGCGCCGAGCGTGACCAACGCGTACGTCCCGTCCCCGGTGGCCGGCGCGGTCGGACCCAACGCGGCCAGGTCGGCCGCCGCGGAGCTGAGGTAGCCCGGCACGGAGTCGCCGTCGGCCACCCCGACGCGGGTCACCTCGCCCACCGTCGAGTCGCTGCTGACCGGTGCGTCGTCGACGGCCCAGACGGCCGTGCCCAGCACTGCCGCCGCGGAGAGCACCGCGGCCCAGCTGAGCACGCCGGACCGCGCCGAGGTGTCACCGAGACGGGCCACCGCACGGGTCAACGGCGGCAGCAGCCGTTGGTCCAGCTGCCGCAGCAGGTCGCCGGCGCGCACGGGCGGGATCCCCTCGTCGGATCGATGTCGGGTGGTCGCCGCTCAGTCACGCAGGATCTCAAGCGCACGTTCCAGATCGTCAGGGTAGTCGCTGACGAACCGGACCTCGTCCCCCGAACGGGGATGCAAAAAGCTCAGTTCGCGGGCGTGCAGCCACTGACGGGCCAGGCCGAGACGGGCCGAGAGGGTGGGGTCGGCGCCGTACGTGAGGTCACCCACGCAGGGGTGCCGCAGGGTGGAGAAGTGCACCCGGATCTGGTGGGTCCGGCCGGTCTCCAACCGGACGTCGACCAGGCTGGCCGCCGGGAACGCCTCGAGGGTGTCGTAGTGGGTGATGCTCGGCTTGCCGCCGGACACCACGGCCCAGCGGTAGTCGTGGGTGGGGTGCCGGTCGATCGGCGCGTCGACGGTGCCCCGCAGCGGGTCCAGGTGGCCCTGCACCACGGCGTGGTAGCCCTTGTCGACCTCGCGGTACTTGAAGGCCCGCTTCAACGCGGTGTACGCCTGCTCGCTCTTGGCCACCACCATGATTCCGGTGGTGCCCACGTCGAGGCGGTGCACCACGCCCTGGCGCTCGGCGGCGCCGCTGGTGGAGATGCGGTGGCCGATCGCGGCGAGCGCGCCGATCACCGTCGGGCCGGTCCATCCCGGGCTGGGATGCGCGGCCACCCCGACGGGCTTGTCCACCACGACGATGTCGTCGTCGGCGTACACGACGCGCAGGCCCGGCACCGCCTGCGGCGCCACGGTCGGCGGCGCGACCGGCGCGGGCAGCGTGACGTCCAGCCAGGAGCCGGCCTTGACCTTGTGGGAGTTGGGTCGGGCGGCGCCGTCGACGAGGGCGTCGCCCGCGTCGACGAGGGCGGCCGCGGCGGTCCGGGAGAGACCGAAGAGCCGGGACACCGCCTGGTCCAGGCGCATGCCGTCGAGACCATCGGGTACGGGCAGGGAACGGTGGTCGCCGCCGGCGGCGAAGGCGGAGGTCATGCCCGCTCCCGCTGCTCGGCGTCGGCGGTGGCGTTCGCGTCGCCGCTGGCGCCGTCACCGCCGGCCCGCCGGCCGTCGCGCTGCCGACCGGTCAGCTCGAGCAGCACGGCCAGCACCACGCCACAGACGAGCGAGCTGTCCGCCAGGTTGAACACCGGAAAGTACTCGCCGTACGGCCCGAAGACGCTGATCATGTCGACCACGTGCCCGTGGAAGGGCGCGGGCGCCCGGAAGATCCGGTCCATGAGGTTGCCCAGCGCGCCGCCGAGCACCAGGCCGAGGGAGATCGCCCACGGCAGCGAGCGCAGCCGCAGCGCCATCCAAACGATCCAGCCGACCACGCCGATGGTGATCAGCGGGAACACCCAGGTGTAGTTCGCCCCGATGCTCCACGCGGCGCCGCTGTTGCGGGTCAGGCTCAGGTAGACCAGCCCGCCCAGGATCCGGACCGGCTCGCGGTCGGTGAGGCCGGCCAGGGCGAGGTGCTTGGTCACCAGGTCGGCCAGCAGGGCCACCAGGGCCACTCCGGCGAGGATCGCGACGGCCCGGGGACGGGCTTTGCCGCCTCCCGGGTCGGTGCGGCCGGGTTCGGCGGGCGGTGCTGCGGTCATGCGCTCCCCATCGAGGTGTCTCGGCGGTGATCGCTCACCGTCTCGTCGCAGACGGGGACCGGGCTTTCAGCGCCGCTCCTCCAACTGCTTGCACGTCACACACAGGGTGGCCGACGGGAAGGCGGCGAGGCGCTCGACCGGGATCGGGTTGCCGCACCGCTCGCACCAGCCGTAACCACCCTCGTCGAGGCGCTCCAGGGCGCGCTCGACCTGCGTGATCCGTTCCAGAATGCTGTTGGCGAGAGAGATCTCCTGCTCCCGCTCGAAGGTCTTGGTGCCGGTGTCGGCCTGGTCGTCCCCGGCCGAGTCCGTCAACCGCTCGCGCTGCAGCTCGGTGATCTCGCTCAGCGTCTGATCGTACTCGGCGCGAAGCTCGTCCCGCCGCGCCGCCAGCGCCGCCCGGATCTTCTCGGTCTCCGCCGCGCTGCGGGTGGCCTTGGCCACCGGCTTGCGGCCGGCGGTCCTGGTGTCGGCTGGCTTCGCCATGGGTCGCTCCCTCGGCCGGGGAGCCGCGCGGTCGCGGCACCTGGTCAGGGGCGCCGACGAAGGCGTCCCCTGAGTACGAAAAGGGGCGCACGGCGACAATGGCCGCGCACTCCCGAGGTTGGCAAGAATACGGAACGTGCAGGCGTCCGACAACGTGGCGCACCGTCGTACCGCTCAACCGCCCCTAGCTCTGCCTAACTGGGGCAAAGGGAACGCTAGCAGATCAACCGACCGCTTCATCTCCGTACTCGCCAAACCATCGGGCCAGCCGCCCCCGTCGGCTGACGGCCCGCAGCCGCCGTTCGGCGGCGTCGCGTACCCCACCGGTGGCGACGATCAGCAGGCTGTCGCCGGTCTTCAACCGGGTGTCCGGGCCGGGCACGAAACCCACCCCGTCGCGCAGCACCAGGGTCACCGAGGCGCCCAGCGGCAACCGCAGCTCATCGACGTGCACGCCGGCCAGCCGGGACCCCGGCGGCACCTCCAGTTGCAACAGGTCGGCGCGCATCCGCTCGAGCGGCGCCGTCTCCACGTGGATCTCGGCGGCCTCCGCCGGCGCGGTGGTCCCCAGCCGGCGGGCGAACGGACCGAGCGTGCTCGTCTGCACCAGCGTGAAGATCACCACCAGCACGAAGACCGCGTCGAAGAGGCGTTCCGCGCCCGGCACCCGTTGCGAGAGCGGGATGGTGGCCAGCACGATCGGCACCGCCCCGCGCAGCCCGGCCCAGGACAGGAACGCCTGCTCCCGCAGGCCCACCCGGAACGGCAACGCCGAGACCGCCACCGACAGCGGCCGGGCCAGCAGCACCAGCGCCAGACCGGCGACCACCGCCGGCAGCACCGCGGCGTCCAACCGGCCGGGCGCGACCAGCAGGCCGAGCAGCACGAACAGGCCGATCTGCGCGAGCCAGGCCAGCCCGTCGGCGAAGCCGAGGATCGCCTGTCGGTGCGGCAGGCGGGCATTGCCCAGCAGCACCCCCGCCACGTAGACGGCGAGGAAGCCCGAGGCGTGCAGCACGGCGCCGGCGGCGTACGCCAGGACGGTGATCCCCACCGCCGCGATCGGGTACAGGCCGGCCGAGGGCAGCGCGGCCCGGCGCAGCGCCCACGTGCCGGCGAGGCCCACGCCCACGCCCACCGCCGCGCCGACGCCCAGCTCGTAGGAGAGCAGCGCGACCTCGTACCACCACGGATGCGACAGGCCCCGGTGCGACAGCAGCACCACGAGCAGCACCACCGGGGCGTCGTTCATGCCCGACTCGGCCTCGAGGGTGGCCACCAGCCGGGGTGGCAACCGCAGCCGCCGCAGGGTGGCGAACACCGCCGCCGCGTCGGTGGAGGAGAGCACCGCGCCGTAGAGCAGCGCCAACCGCCAGTCCAGACCCAGCAGCAGGTGTACGGCGACGCCGACCACCACGATGCTCACGACCACGCCGACCGTGGAGAGCGCGGACGCCAACGCGAGCACCGGACGCAGCGTGCTCCACCGCGCGGTGAGGCCGCCCTCGGCGATGATCACGATCAGCGCGCAGAAGCCGAGGGTCCGGGTCAGGTCGACGTCGTCGAAGCGGATGCCGAGGCCGGCCTCGCCGATGGCCACGCCGAGCGCCAGGTAGACCAACAGGCTGGGCACCCCGAGGCGGGTCGAGAGCCGGACCGCGCCAACCGCCACCAGCAGCACGGCCGCGCCCAGCAACAGCGCGATGTCCAGCCCGGGCGTCACGGTCGCCGGGCCCGGGCGGTCCTCACCCGGCGGCTCCGTCGCGCAGTCGGCGCAGCACGTCGGGCAGCTCGGGGGGCTCGGGGGTGGGCCGGTCGACGAGGAAGAGCTTGTCCCGGCTGGTCGCGCCGGTCCGCAGCGACACCGCCGCCGGCCGGACGCCCAGCGCGGCGGCGAGGGCGCGGCGGGCCGCCTCGGTCGCCCGACCGTCCACCGCCGGGGCGTGGACGGCGATCACCAGGGAGGGGCCGTGCGGGCCGTCGAAGCGACCGCCGACGGCATCGCGGGAGGCAGCCGGCTTCACGCGTACCGACACGGTGAGCGTGTCCTGCGGGGGCACCGGCACCGCTCTTCAGAACGGCCGGGCGTCGATGAGCAGGGCGGTGGCCGGCGCGCACGTCGCGCACGGCGTGAAGCCGAGCTCGACGGCCTCGGCGACGGGAAGCGTCTCGGGGGTCCGGCCGATCAGGTGCGGGCACGCGGCCAGGTGGTAGCGGGGCCGCCCGTCCACCACCTCGACGGAGTCGGGCAGCCGGGAGATCCGGGCCGCCTCGGCGGGGGTGACCGGTTGCTCCGCGGGCTCGTCGGCCAGCGGGTCGGCGGCCAGCGGGTCGGCGGTCACGGCGTCGGCCCGGTACGCCTCGTCGGCGCGGGCCACGAACGGTGACGCCGGACTGACGGGCGAGGTGCGTGCACCGCCGTCGGCCGCCGCGTCGGGCTCGTACGGCGAGGCCACGTCGTACGCCGGCTCGGGGTCGGACGGCGGCTCGGGTGGTTGCCGCCACCCGGTGCCGCCGTCGCCGACCGTCGAAGGTACGTGCTGGACCGGCACATCCGGCTCGGCCAGCGGTGGCCCGTACGCGGCACCCGGCTCGGCCCGGCTGGCCGTGCGGAATGCCCCGCGGTCTCGCGGGCCGACCCGGCCGGGATCCGCCGCGGCGCGGTTGGCGGCTGCCTGGCGGGCGCCCACCACCAGCGCCACGGCGGCCAGCAGACTGGCCGCGATGGAGATGGTCAACAGCGTGCTGGAGCCACCGGCCAGGCCGAACACCAGCAGCACCACGGCGACGAGGATGAGCAGGAGACTCGCGACTATCACGGCTCACCCCTGCCGCGTCGTACCGTCCAGGCGGGGCCGGCGACCGTCACCATCTGCGGAGAGCGATCGCCGGCCGGTGCTCAGCGTCCGGCTTCGAGGGCGCCGGAGCGCCCGCCGCCGTACGAACCGGCGAGGCCCGCCGCGGCCAGCCCGTTGCCGCCGGCAACCCGGCCTGCCTCGGAGCGGGTCATCTCGGCTTCGAGGCCCTGGCCGCGACCGTCGAGGTCCCGCAGCTGGCTCTCCAGGTACGCCTTGAGCCGGGTGCGGTACTCGCGCTCGAACTGCTTGAGCTCCTCGATGTGCTTCTGCAGGGCCGTGCGCTTGGCGTCCAGGCCGCCCATGGCCTCCTGGTGCCGCTGGCGGGCGTCCCGCTCCAGGGCGTCGGCCTTCGCGCGAGCCTCGCGGGTCACCTCCTCGGCCTTGCTCCGCGCCTCGGACAGCAGCGAGTCGGCCTCGCGGCGCGCGTCGGACACGTGGTCGTCGGCGGTGCGCTGGGCCATCATCAGCACCCGCAGCGCCTGCTGCTCACCGTCACCGGTGACGCCGGCCGGGCCGCCGGTCGCGCGGACCTGCTCCAGCTCGGCCTGCATGGCGCGGGCGGCCTGCTCGGCGGCGGACTTGTCGCGCTGGACCCGGTCGAGCTGGGCCTTGACGTCGTTGAGCTCCGCCGCCAGTCGGGCGTCGCCGCCGGGGCCGGCGGGGGCACCGCCACGGCCGCCGCGCTCCACCTGGGCGCGCAGCTCGTTGTTCTCCTCGATGAGACGGGCGAGCTCGCGCTCGACCTCGTCCAGGAAGGCGTCGACCTCCTCCTCGTCATACCCCCGCTTGCCGATCGGCGGCTTTTTGAAGGCGACGTTGTGTACGTCGGCCGGGGTCAGCGGCATCGAAACTCCTCGGGTCAGTTGCGGCCGCGAAAGCGCGTCGGTCATCAGGCAGATGCCCTGATCGACGGCCCTAACACGAACTCCATCAGCACGAACAGGATAACCAGGAGCACAAGGGAGGCCAGGTCGATGCTCACGGTACCAATTCGCAGCGGAGGGATCACACGCCTCAACGCGTTGAGAGGGGGATCAGTGACGCTCCACACGGATTCCAATCCTGCCGCCGCTCCGCGCCCCGGCTGCCACCGGCGGCCGTACTGCAGGACGGCGCTCAACACGAACCGGGACAGAAGAAGAAGCAGGAAGACATAAAGGACCAGGTACAACACTTGCAGCAAGATCGACAACACGGTCAGCGACGTCCCTCGGGTCGGGCGGGGTCAACTCAGGCTGAAAAAACCGCCCTCAGCGATCTTGGCCTTGTCCTCAGCGGTGACCTGGACATTGGCCGGTGAGAGCAGGAACACCCGATTGGTCACGCGCTCGATCGTACCGCGCAGCCCGAACGCCAGACCGGCCGCGAAGTCAACCAGACGGCGGGCGTCGGCCTCGTCCATCTCGGTGAGGTTGATGATCACCGGTACGCCGTCGCGGAAGTGCTCACCGATGGTGCGCGCCTCCCGGTAGGTGGTCGGGTGCAGGGTGGTGATCTGGTAGCGCTGCTCCTCCTCGGGCATGACCACGCGCTCCCGCGTCACGGCCTGCGGCGCGAGGGCCAGGTTGTCGCGGGTGTGGTACGTCAGCGCGCCCGACGTCTCGCTCGCCGAGGACCGCGTGATCGACCGTACGCTGGAGCGCTCGGCCCGCTCGGCCCGCTCGGAGCGCTCAGCCCGCTCGGCTCGCTCAGCCCGGTCGGAGTCGCCCCGGTCGGAGTCGGCGAGCCGTCCGGCCGACCGCTCGGAGAGCCGGCCCCGCTCGCTCGCGCGCGCCCGGGGAGCCGGCGGCTCCTCGGTGTCGTCGTCGTCCTCGTCGGCGAACTCCTCGGCGTACCGGCTCTGCCGGTAGCGCGAGTCACGGTAACCACCCTTGTCGTAGTCACCGTCGTCGTAGGCCCGCTCGTCGTCTTCCTCGACGAGACCGAGCCAGACCCCCGCCTTGCGCAGTGCACCCATCCCGCGCCCTTCCGTCCGCCGTGCGGCACTCGCCCCCGTGCCATGTCGCCCGTCGCGAGTGGACAACCATGCCCATCGGACCGGGACGGCAATCCCGTGACATGCGATTCGCGTCGCGTGTCACGACCCCCACAGGATCAGCCGTCCCTGAAACAACACTGATGTAATTTGCCTGTCTCGCGGTCAGGCTACCGCAGCGTGGGACGCATTCCGAGCAACGCGCTACCGACGCGGACATGTGTCGCGCCGTAACGGATCGCGATTTCCAGGTCGCCGCTCATCCCCGCCGACAACGCTGTCGCTCCCGGATGGACCGATCGGAAGGCCTCGGCGATCTCGGCCAACCGGGCAAAGGCGCGATCCGGCGGCCAGCCCAGCGGCGCGACCGCCATGAGACCGGCCAGGCGCAGCGCCGACGACTCGGCGACCGCCGCGGCGACCGTGTCCAGGCCGGACTCCGGGTCGGCCGACCCGGGCAGAGCGCCGCCCCGCGCCCGGTCACCGTCGATGCTCACCTGCACCAGGGCGTCCAACGGCCGTTCCCGCTGCGCCGCCGCGCCGTCCAGTGCCCGGGCCAGCCGTACGCTGTCCACCGAGTGCACGACGTCGGCGTAACGGACCACCGAACGGGCCTTGTTGCGCTGCAACTGCCCGATGAAGTGCCAGCGCGGACGTACCCCGGCGGCGGCCACCTCGGTTGCCTTACCGGCCGCCTCCTGGTCGCGGTTCTCCCCCATGTCGGTCACCCCGAGCCCAGCCAACGCCACCACGTCCACGGCCGGGTAGGTCTTGGTCACGGCGATCATGGTGACGTCGGCGGGGTCCCGGGCCGCCTGGGCGCAGGCTTCGGCGATCCGGGCCCGTACCGTCGCCAGACCGGCCGCGAGTTCGGCGCTCCGGTCCGGTCGTACCGTGGCTGAGCTGTCGGTCATCGGCGGCGCTCAGGAGCCGTTCTTGAGGAAGTCGGGCACATCCACGTCGTCGAAGAGCACCCGGCGGGGCGACTGCGTCGGGGCCGGCAGGGTGGCCGGCGGCGGCACCGGGGTGGTCTGCGGCGCCGGCTGGTTGGTGTTGGTCTTGCGGGTCGGCTCGGCCGCCTTGTAGGCCGGCGTGCCACCGTCGAAGCCGGCCGCGATGACCGTCACCCGCACCTCGTCACCGAGCGCGTCGTCGATGACCGCGCCGAAGATGATGTTGGCGTCCGGGTGGGCCGCGTCGGTGACCAGCTGCGCCGCGTCGTTGATCTCGAAGAGGCCCAGGTCGGAGCCGCCGGCGATGGAGAGCAGCACGCCGCGCGCGCCGTCCATGCTCTGCTCCAGCAGCGGGCTCGAGATGGCCGCCTCGGCCGCCTCGACCGCGCGGTTCTCCCCGCGGGCGCTGCCGATGCCCATCAACGCGCTGCCCGCGCCGCTCATCACGCTCTTGACGTCGGCGAAGTCCAGGTTGATCAGACCCGGGGTCGTGATCAGGTCGGTGATGCCCTGCACACCGGAGAGCAGCACCTGGTCGGCGGTGCGGAACGCATCCATCATGCTGATGTTGCGGTCGCCGAGCGCCAGCAGCCGGTCGTTCGGGATGACGATCAGCGTGTCGCACTGGTTGCGAAGTTCGTCTATTCCGGTCTCGGCCTGCACCTGGCGGCGCTTGCCCTCGAACGAGAACGGCCGGGTCACCACACCGATGGTCAGTGCCCCGAGCTTGCGGGCGATGTTGGCCACCACGGGCGCGCCACCGGTGCCGGTGCCGCCGCCCTCGCCGCACGTCACGAAGACCATGTCGGCGCCCTTGAGCACCTCCTCGATCTCGTCGCGGTGGTCCTCGGCGGCGTTCTTGCCGACGTCCGGGTTGGCGCCCGCGCCCAGTCCGCGGGTCAGCTCGCGGCCGACGTCGAGCTTGACGTCGGCGTCACTCATCAGCAGCGCCTGCGCATCGGTGTTGATCGCGATGAACTCGACGCCCTTGAGCCCAACCTCGATCATCCGGTTGACGGCGTTGACGCCGCCACCCCCGATGCCGACGACCTTGATGACCGCCAGGTAGTTGTGCGGAGGTGTCATCTCCGGTCCTTTCTTCGAGATTGGCTTCGACCGACCGGGTACGGCGTGGCCAGCCCAGCGGCCGACGACAGCGCCACCAGCGAGGATCAGAGGCGAACTCTCACCCTCTACTAGAGGCTTACAGTTATGTCAACCACTGATCCTCTTCGGGGCAACGTAAGCGCCACCGCGCGATGAGCCAAGGACCCGGTCGGCGTGTCGCCGGCCGGAGCGCGACTCGTCACGTCCACAGCCCCGCTGAGCCGGTCAGCGGAAGGTCACCACGTCCGGCGCGCTCACGTCGATCCGCTCGCTGTCCTCCCCGAGCAGCGCGGTGGCCACCCGGGCCTTGTCCGCGCTCCGCGTGGCGTCTCCCCAGACCACCGTGCGGTCCCCCCGCAGCCGCAGGCTGATCCGGGCCAGACCCGCCACGCTCACGTCCACCAGCTCGGCACGCAACTGCGGGGTGAGTGCGCCGAGCACCTCCAACGCGGCCCGGGTGTCCGGATCGGCGGCGGCGGGTCGGACCACTCGCACCAGCGGCAGCCCGGCCGGGCGGCGGGCCACCGTCTGGAACGCCACGCCGCTGCGGTCGATCACGGCGAACGCGTCCGCCTGCGGCACCACCGCCACCGGCGTCCGCTCGGTCACCTTCACCACCAGCGTGCCCGGCCAGTCCCGCGACACCGTGGCCCGCTCCACCGGCGCCAACCCACCGACCCGACGCGCGGCGGCCGCGAGGTCCACCCGCGCCAGCGGCACCCCGTCGGCAACCCCCACCGCGTCGCGTACCTGCACGTCCGTGACCAGCTTGGCGCCCTGAACGGTGACCGACCGGACACCGAACAGTCCGGTGCCGAGCACCGTCCAGGCGATCAGCCCGAGCAGCGCCAGCACACCGGCGGCCACCGCCCACGGCATCGCCGCCCGCATCCGGCGCTGCCGGGCGCGGGCCATGAACCGGCGGGTCGACGCCGGCACCGCGTCGCTGCTGGCCCGGACCAGCTGCCAACGCCGGACCGGACCGCGCCGAGGAGAGCCGCCGTCGGGAGGGCTGGTCCGCCCGCGGGCGGGGCCGGGGCTCATCCGGCCGTGGGCGTCGCGCCGTCCGGTGCGGCGGCGCCGAGGGCCGCCCCGTCGCCACCCGCCGTGGATCCACCCGGCACCGGCTGGCCGATCGCCGGGGTCGTCGCCAGCGGATCGACGGCCGCGGTCGCCGAGGAGCCGGCGGTACGCGCCCCCAGCGCCGCCAGCAGCTCGTCACCCATCAGCGAGATCGGCGGAGCGCCCATGGTGACCACGACGTCGCCCGTACCGGCCCGCCGGGCCACCTCGCCCGGCACGGCCTCCCACGAGTCGACGAACACCTTCCGGTCGGCCGGCAGGTCCACCGCCGCGATCAGCGCCGCCGAGCCCTCGCCGGGCTGGCGCAGCTCGCCCGGCCCGAAGACCTCCAGCAGCACCACCTCGTCGGCGATGGCCAGCGCCTCGGCGATCTCCGCCTGGTTGTCGCGGGTGCGGTACAGCCGGTACGGCTGGAAGACGACGATCAGCCGCCCGTCCCCGGCCACCTCGCGCAGCGTCTGCAACGCGAGGGTGATCGAGGTCGGGTGGTAGGCGTACTCGTCGTAGACCAGCACGCCGTCCGCGACACCCTTGCGCTCGAAGCGCCGCCGCACGCCGGGGAAGACCGCGAGCGCGGCCTCCGCCGCCTCCAGGGGCAGTTCGAGCAGGTACGCCGTCAGCACCGCTGCGGCGCTGTTGAGCCCCATGTGCCGCCCGGGCACCGGCAGCCGGAACTCGCCCAGCGACCGGCCGTCGATCGCGGCCAGGTAGCGCACGCCGCGCGCGGAGGAGACGATGTCGGTCAGCCGCAGGTCGGCGTCCTCGGCCGCCCCGTAGGTGAACACCTGCCGTCCCTCGGCGCGCAGGGTCTCGGCCAGCCGCCGACCGCCCGGGTCGTCGGCGCAGGTGATGATGAACCCGCTCGGGTCGGTGAGCCGCGCGAACTCCGCGAACGCCGCCTCCAGCGTCGCGAGGTCGCCGTAGGTGTTCAGGTGGTCCGGCTCGACGTTGGTGATGACCGAGACGTACGGGCGGTAGATGAGGAACGAGCGGTCGCTCTCGTCGGCCTCGACCACGAAGTGCTCGCCGGTGCCGTGGTGGGCGCCCGAGCCGACCTCGGAGATCTCCCCACCGATCACGAAGGACGGGTCCACACCGGCCTGCTGGAGCACCATCGTCACCATCGACGTGGTGGTGGTCTTGCCGTGCGTGCCGGCGACCGCGATCGCCCGGCGGCCGGTCATCGCCGCCGCGAGGGCCTCCGAGCGGTGCAGCACCCGCAAGCCGCGGCGACGGGCCTCGACCAACTCCAGGTGGTCCTTCGGAATGGCCGAGGAGTAGACGACCGTGTCCACCCCGTCCAGGTTGGACGCCTCGTGGCTGAGGTAGATGGTGCCGCCGAGCGCCCGCAGGCCCGCCAGCGACGGCCATTCGCGCAGGTCGCTACCGGAGACCTGGATGCCCCGGGTGAGCAGCAGCCGGGCCACGCCGAGCATGCCCACCCCGCCCACGCCGATCAGGTGCACGGCGCCCAGGTCCTCGGCGGTCAGCGTGCCGGCCGGGGTGAACTGCGCGGTCATCGGGCCACCGCCTCGAGGACGAACGAGCGCAGCGCCTCGTCACCGTCGCGCCGCCCGTACGCGGACGCCGCGGCGCCCATCGCGTACAGCCGCTGCGGGTCACGGATCAGCGGGATGACCGCACGCTCCAGCCAGTCCGGGGTCAGCTCCGCGTCGTCGACCAGCAGACCGCCGCCGGCCTCCACCACGGGCAGGGCGTTGCGCCTCTGCTCCTGGTTGCTGTGCGGGTACGGCACGAAGATCGTCGGCAGGCCGATCGCGGCCACCTCGGCGACCGTCATCGCCCCGCCCCGGGCCAGCATCAGGTCGGCGGCGGCGTAGCCCAGCTCCATCTCGGACAGGTACGGCAGCGTCACGTACGGGACCGGCAGGTCGGTGGGGATCGGCACCGGCTCGTTGCGGGCGCCCATCACGTGCAGCACCTGCACGCCGTTGCGGGCCAGCTCCTTGGCCGCGCCGGAGACCGCCAGGTTGACCGAGCGGGCGCCGGACGAGCCACCCGCTACGAAGAGCACCGGCAGATCCGGGCGGAGGCCGAACCGGGCGCGGGCGGCGTTGCGCATCGCGTACCGGTCCAGCGAGGCGATGCTGCGGCGCAGCGGCACACCCACCACGGTGGCGTCACGCAGCGACTCGGCCTGGCTCGGCTGGTGCGGGAAGCCGACGGCGATGTTCTTGGTGAACTTCATGCCGAGGCGGTTGGCCACGCCCGGCGGCACGTTCACCTCGTGGATCACCATGGGCAGCTCGCGCCGCCACGCGGCCAGGTAGGCCGGCACCGAGACGTACCCGCCGAAGCCGACCACCGCGTCGGCGCGCACCTCGTCGATCACCTTGCCCGCCGCGCGGGCCGCGGTCCACATCCGGCCCGGGGTACGGACCAGGTTCATGTTGACCGAGCGGGGCAGCTGGTACGCCGGGATCTGCCGCAGGTCGTAGCCGTGCGGCGGGATCAGCTCGTTCTCCATGCCCTTGGGTGTGCCGAGACAGGTGATCCGGACGCCCGGGTCGTGTCGGCGCAGGCAGTCGGCGAAGGCGAGCAGCGGGTAGATGTGCCCCCCGGTGCCACCTCCCGCGAGCACCACCGAACGCAGCGGACCCATCAGCGTCTCCTCTCGCTCGCCGTACCCTGACGGCTCCGGCCCTGCCGGACACCGCGCGGTGCGGCCTGGTCGTCCTTCCGCCGCTCCCGCGCCCGGGGCACTGGCCCTCGGGCCGCCGGTGGCGTCGCCGGTCGGCGACGCCGGCCGGGAAGCGGCGGCAACGGGGCCCAGAGTAGTCGGACCCACCGGGCCGGCGGACGGGCATGCAGTGCTCTGGCCGCATCGGGTTCGGCGCGGGCGAAGGACGCCAGCATCCCGATCGCCGCCAACGTCACGACCAGGGCACTTCCGCCGTCGGAGATGAACGGCAGCGGCAGACCGGTGATCGGCAGCAGCCCGACCACGCCGCCGATGTTGATCACCGCCTGGCTCACCAGCCAGGTCGTGACGGCGGCGGCGGCGAGCCTCCGGAACGGGTCGTCGACCCGCCGGGCGATCCGCAGACCGGTGTACGCGAGCACGGCGAACAGGGCGAGCAGCACGGCACAGCCGATCACGCCCAACTCCTCGGCGATGATCGCGAAGATGAAGTCGTTGTGGGCCTCGGGCAGCCAGTCCCACTTGACGCTGCCCTTGCCCAGCCCGACGCCGAACCAGCCACCGTGCTCGATGGCCAGCCGGCCCTGGTAGAGCTGGAGGCAGCCGTCGAGCTTGCACTCCTGCGGGTCGGGCGGGTTGATGAACGACGTCAGCCGCGCCAGCCGGTAGTTGTCCGCGCCGCGCTCGCCGGAACCGGCGCCCAGCGAAGCGACCGCGATGAGCAGGCCGACGCCGAGCAGACCGGCCACGGTCAGCGCGCCGAAGACCCGCATCCGCACGCCGGCGGCCCAGAGCAGGCCGACCACCAGGGCCAGCAGGCAGAGCATCGTGCCGGTGTCGTTGTAGCCGACCAGCACGAAGAGCAGACCCATCACCGGGAAGAGCGGGGTGGCCAGCTCCCGCAACCAGCCCAGCGCGGCCCCCTTGCGGGCGATCACGTGCGCGCCCCAGAGGACCAGCGCGAACTTGGCCAACTCGGATGGCTGGAGCTGGATCCCACCGACGAACAGCCAGTTCAGCCGCGCCTCGATCGGCCCGAGCGTGACCGACTTCAGGTTGGCGAGCCGGCCGTACGCGACCAGCAGGTTGAGCACCAGCAGCAGTGCCACCGCGGTGAACAGCAGCGGCCGGCCGAGGGAGCGGTAGGTGCTGGCGGGCAGCCGCTGGCACACCCAGAACGCCCCGATGCCGATCACCGCGAAGATGGCCTGCTTGGTCAGCGAGGCCGACGCGTTGCCGTCCTCGGCGTAGTCCTTCACGCTGGTCGCCGAGAAGACCATGGTCAACCCGATGAGCAGCAGCAGGCCGGCGCTGGACAGCAGCAGGTAGTAGGAGGCCAGCGGCCGGTCCAGCAGGCCCCGCAGCGCGGCCAGTCCACCGGCCGCGTCCAGCCCGCGCAGCGGCACGGGTGCCGGCGGCGCGGCCTCCCGTTGCGCGCCGCCGGGCTCCGGCCCACGTCCGTCGTCCGGCGGCGCGGCCGTCTGCGCGGTACGTGCCGCGCCCGGTGAACGTCGCGGTCGAGCGGCTGTCTTGTCGTCGGTGCCGAGTTCCTCCCCCACCCCGACATCATCACCGCTGAACACCCGGGAGCACTCCAGAACACCACCCCCGGCGTGTCGCCCCCGCTCGGGCCGGGGAGGGGCCCCGGGGATCAGGTCATGTTGGCGAGGAACTCGCTGTAGAACAGGCCCAGGGCGATGGCCACGCCGATGCCGGCGATGATCCAGAACCGGACCACGATGTTGACCTCACTCCAGCCGGCCAACTCGAAGTGGTGCTGCAACGGGGACATCCGGAACACACGTTTACCGGTGGTCCGGAAGGAGATGATCTGGATCACCACGGACATCGTGATGATCACGAAGAGCCCGCCGATGATCGGCAGCAGCAGGATCGTCCGGGTGGACATGGCCATGCCGGCGATCAGGCCGCCCAGCCCCAGCGCACCGGTGTCACCCATGAAGATCCGCGCCGGGGACGTGTTCCACCACAGGAAGCCCACACAGGCCCCGGCGGCGGCCCCGGCTATCAGCGCGATCTCCAACGGGTCACGGACCTCGTAGCAGTACGGCTGCTTGTAGCTCGGGTCGGCGCACCAGTGCCGGTACTGCCAGAACGCGATCAGCGCGTACGCGGCGAGCACCATCACCGACGCGCCGGTGGCCAGACCGTCCAGGCCGTCCGTGAGGTTGACGCCGTTCGTCGCGGCCATCACCACGAAGATGAAGATGATCACCGCGCCGACCTTGCTGACCTCCAGGAAGTCGATGTCCCGGATGAAGCTCAGCGTGGTGCTGCCCACCGTCTGGGTGTTCGTCGCGTTGCCCGTCGCGTCGGTCATCGTGCTCGGGAACCACAGGGCGATCACCCCGAAGACGGCGCCGACCAGGATCTGCCCGAGCAACTTGCCGCGCTTGTTCAGCCCGGCGCTGTTGCGCTTGCGCACCTTGAGGAAGTCGTCGAGGAAGCCCACGGCGCCGGAGAACACCATCAGCCCCAGCAGCACCAGCGCCGTGATGGTCGGCTCCACCTGCGCGATCTGCGCGTCCGGCAGCGTGGTCAGGGCCAGGTGGCCGGCCACGTACGCGATCACCGTGGCCAGGATGAAGACCACGCCGCCCATCGTCGGCGTGCCCTTCTTGCCCTGGTGCATGGCCGGACCGTCGGACCGGATCGGCTGGCCGGCCTTGAGCCGGGTGAACACCTTGATCGCGATCGGGGTGCAGAACAGCGAGACGACGAAGGCCACCCCGATGGCGACGATGATGGCCCTCATCGAGTGGCCTCCTCGGCGGCGTCGGCGCGCAGGGCGTCAGCCACCTCCCAGGTCCGGTACCGGGAGCCCTTGACCAGGACGACGTCGCCCGGCCGTAGCTCGCCCCGCAGCACCTCGACGGCCGCCGCCTGATCGGTGAGCAGCACCGACTCTCCTCCCCAGTTCGCTACCGCTGTCGCGCCTTCGTGGATCGGCGCGGCCGGCTCACCCACCACGAGCAGCCGGTCGACACCCAGCTCGGCCGCGAGCCGGCCGACCTCGGCGTGGCCGTCGCGCTCGAACGGGCCCAGCTCGGCCATGTAACCGAGCACCGCGACGGTACGCCTCTCACGTCCGAGGCTGCCAAGCGCCCGGAGCGCGACCGCCATCGAGGCCGGGTTGGCGTTGTACGAGTCGTCGATGACCGTCACCCCGTCGGGCCGGTCGAAGACGTCCATCCGCCGGGTGGACTTCAGCCCCAGCTCGCCGAGCGCCGTGGCCAGCTCGGCCAGCGGCATGCCCAGCTCCCGGGCGACCGCGGCGGCGGCGAGCGTGTTGCCGACCTGGTGCCGGCCGGTCAGCGCGAGCCGCACGGACGCGCGCCCCTCCGGCGTGACCAGGGTGTACGACGGGTGCCCCCGCTCGTCGAGCGTGACGTCCTCGGCGCGCAGGTCGGCGTCCGGCGCCTCGCCGTAGCGGACCACCCGCGCCCGCGTACGGCTCGCCATGGCGTCCACGCGGGGGTCGTCGGCGTTCAGCACGGCCAGACCGTCGGCCGGCAGCGCCTCGACCAGCTCGCCCTTGGCCTGGGCGATCGCCTCCTGTGAGCCGAACTCACCGATGTGCGACGTGCCGACGTTGAGCACCACCGAGATCCGCGGCGGCACCAGCTCACACAGGTAGCGCACGTGCCCGACGCCCCGCGCGCCCTTCTCCATGATCAGGTAGCGGGTGTCCGGCCCGGCCAGCAGAGCCGTGTACGGGTGACCCAGCTCGTTGTTGAACGAGCCGGGCGGCGCGACCGTGGCGCCGAGCCGGGCGGTGAGCTGACCGATCAGGTCCTTCGTGGTGGTCTTGCCGGACGAGCCGGTCACCCCGACCACGGTCAGCTCGGGCAGCCGGTCCACCGCCGCGCGGGCCAGTCGACCCATCGCGGTCAGGGCGTCGTCGACCAGCACCATCGGCACCCCGGGAACCGCACGGGTGCCGAGCACGGCCACCGCGCCGGCGTCGATGGCCGTCGCCGCGTAGTCGTGCCCGTCGACCTTCTCCCCCGGGAACGCCACGAAGAGCGAACCGGGCCCGAGCTTGCGCGAGTCGAACTCGACCGAACCGGTGACGGTGGCGGCCGGGTCGGCGGCGACGAGCCGCCCGTCGACGGCCGTGGCCACCTCGGCCAGGGTCAGGGCGATCACCGCTGACCCGCCCGGTCCGCGAAGCGGGCCCGCAGCGCGTCGGCCAGCTCGATGCTGTCGTCGAACGGGAACACCTCGCCCGCCACCTCCTGGCCCCGCTCGTGGCCCTTGCCGAGCAGAGCGATCACGTCGCCCGGCTCGGCCAGTCGGACCGCCTCGTCGATCGCGTCCCGCCGACCGGCCACCTCGATGATCCGGGCGGCGGTGTCGGCCCGGTACGCCCCGGCGAGCACCTCGGCGCGGATCTCGGCCGGGTCCTCGGTGCGCGGGTTGTCGTCGGTCACCAGCACCACGTCGGCCCCCTCGGCGGCGGCGGCCCCCATCACCGGCCGCTTGCCCCGGTCACGGTCCCCACCGGCGCCGATCACGCAGATCAGGCGGCCGACGCTCAGCTCCCGCAGCGCGGCCAGCGCCGCCACGATCGCGTCCGCCTTGTGCGCGTAGTCGACGACCCCACGCACCGGCCCGGCGACGTCGACGAGTTGCAGGCGACCGGGCACGCCACCGCAGGTGGCCACCCCGTCGGCGGCGGTCCGCGGGTCCACCCCGGCGCCCGCCAGCGCGGCGATGGCCAGCAACGCGTTCGCCACGTTGTGCCGGCCGGGCAGCGCCACCCCGGCGGACACGACCACGCCGTCCGGGCCGTGGGCGGTGAACCGCTGCGCGTACCCCTCGCCGTCGACGCCGTCGGCCCACCACGTCGCGGTGGGGTCGCCGGCCGCCGAGTAGCTGACCGTCGCCGGCTTGTAGAGCGGCGTGAGGGCCGGATCGTCGCGGTTGAGCACCTCGACCGCGCACCGGCCGTCGAAGAGCTGCGCCTTGGCGGCGAAGTAGTCGGCGCTGTCGGCGTGGAAGTCCAGGTGGTCGGAGCCGAAGTTCGTGTAGCCACCCACGGTGAAGCGCACCCCACCGACCCGGCCCATGGCCAGGGCATGGCTGGAGACCTCCATGACGACGGCGGTGACCCCCCGCTCGCGGGCGGTGGCGAGCATCGCGTGCAGGTCGGTCGCCTCCGGGGTGGTCCGCACGCTGTCGATCACGAGATCGCCGAGGCGGGTCTCCACGGTGCCGATCAGTCCGGTGGTGTGTCCGGCGGCGCGCAGCCCCGACTCCACCAGATAGGCCGTGGACGTCTTTCCGGCCGTGCCGGTGATGCCGATGACGGTCAGGTCGGCGGTCGGGTCGCCGTACACGGCCGACGCCAGTTCGCCGAGCACCGCGCGCGGGTCGGGGACCACCAGGGCGGGCAGGCCGCTCGCCGCCGCCAGCTCGGCGCCGGCCGGGTCGGTCAGCAGGGCCACCGCGCCGGCCTCGGCCGCGCCGACGACGAACTCCGCGCCGTGGCGGCGGGCACCGGGCAGGGCCGCGTACAGGTCGCCGGGGCGGACCTCCTGGCTCGCGTGGGTGGCACCCGTGACGACCACGTCGGCGGCGTCCGCCGGAAGGTCGACGGCGAGCCGGGCGGCGAGATCACCGAGCCGGACGCCGGTCACGGTACGTGGACGTGGATTGCCGGGCACGGCGTCAGACCCTACCCGGTCGTCCGGTTCCGGCCGCACAGCCGCCCCGGTGGTTCGTCGGCACTCACCGATGATGTCGCGCCCACGCCGCTCAGCGCGGATAGACCACGAACTTCGGTGCCGAACCAGTCGGGGACGGCGGCACCCGGTAGTGACGCAGCGTGAACTGCATCATCTCCCGGAACGCCGGGTTGGCGATCGCCGCGCCACCACCACCGGGGGCGTACACGAAGACCGCGATCACGTACCGGGGCTTCTCGGCGGGTGCCATGCCGATGAACGAGGACACCTCACCCGGCTGCCTCTTGCCGTCGATCCGACGCCACCCGGTGCCGGTCTTGCCGGCGACCCGGTAGCCGGAGACGGCGGCCGTGGTGCCGGTGGCGCCCTCGACGGTGGTGACCGCCTCCAGCATGGTGCGCAGCGCCGCCGCGTTCTGCGGGCTGAGCACGGAGCGGGTGACCGGCACGGGCGCCGGGGTCCGTTTGCCGTCCGGGCCGATCGTCTCCTTGACCAGGTGCGGCTGCACGTACGTGCCGTCGTTGGCGATCGCGGCGTACGCGGCGGCCATCTGCAACGGCGTGGCGTCGACGCTGTGCCCGATCGGCACCGAGCCGTACGACGAGTCGCTCCACTCGCCGGCCGGCAGCAGCCGGCCGCTGGCCTCGCCGGGCAGGCCCTCGCGGGTGGGCTGCCCCAGCCCGAACCGCTTCTGGTAGTCGATCAGCCGGTCCTTGCCGAGCTTGTCGGCGACGGTGATGGCGCCGACGTTCGACGAGAAGGCCAGCATTCCCGGAATGCTCATCTTCTTGCCGTTGGCGGGGTGCGTGTCCGAGAACCAGGTGTCGCCCATCTTGATGCTGTTCGCGATCGGCAGCGTGGTGTCCGGGGTGATCACCCCCTCCTGAAGGGCGGCGGCGTAGGTGATCGCCTTGTGCACGGAGCCCGGCTCGATCACGAAGCTGGTCGCGGCGTCCTCCCGGGCGACCGGGTCGCTCGGGGTCGGCTTGGCGGCGTTGTAGGTGGGATCGCTGGCCTGGGCCCGCACCTCGCCGGTGGCGACGTCGATGATCACGGCCGCGGCGGTCGCGCCCTTCTGCCCCGCCATCCCCGCGCTGAGGATCTGTTGGCAACGGAACTGCAGGTCCCGGTCGATGGTGAGCGCGATTGAGCTGCCCGGCTTGGCCGGAGTCGTCTTGCTGTAGCCGCCGGGGATCGGCGCGGCGAGGTCACCGAGGCCGGCCTCGTACACCCGCCGGCCGTCCTGCCCGGCGAGCAGGTCGTCGTAGCGGGCCTCCAACCCCTCCAGGCCGTCCATGTCCTGGCTGGTGAAGCCGATCAGGTTGGCCGCCAGGTCGCCACCGGGCACCTCCCGGCGCTCGTCGCGGTGCACGCCGATGCCGGGCAGGTCCAGGTCCAGCACCTGCTTGGCCGTCGGGATCTCCACGCCCCGGGCCAGGTACTCGAACCGGGACGGCTTGCCGTTCTCCAGCTTGCGGGGCTTCATCAGCTCGGTCAGCTTCGACGCGGGAATGCCGAGCAGCGGAGAGAGCGCCTTGGCGGTGGCGTCCGCGCCGATCCACCCGGGGCCGGATCGGTCCTCGATCAGCGTCGGGTCGGCGAACACGTACCGCGCCTCGACGCTGTGCGCCAGCGGCTCGCCCCGGAAGTCGTAGATCGCGCCGCGCGGCGCGGGCAGCTCCACGGTGCGCGTCCGGTCGGCGACGCCACCACCGGCGTAGGCGGGGGTGTCGACCGCCTGCAGGAAGATCAACCGCACCCCGATGGCGACGAAGAGCGCCAGGGTGAGCACGGTGCCCAGGCGCAGCCGCAGCCGCGGGTCGGCGAGCTTCGGCGGGCGGGGCGGCTTGCGGGACGGCCTGCGGGCCGTCGGACGGTCGCCGCGACCGGGCGCGCGAGGCGTGGTGCGGCGACGCGGTGGAGGGACGTCGCCGGGGGCGCCGCGCGGGGTCCGGGGCGCGACGGTGCGCACGACGCCGCTGCGGCCAGCCGCCGGAGCGTCACGCCGGCCGGCGCGGGCGGCGGCCCGGCCGCCGTCGAGCACCTGCAGCGCCGGCCGGAACGGGTCGCCGGACCGCGTGCTGCCCCGAGGGGTACGCCGCTGCTCGGCGTTCCCGCCGCGCGCGGGCGTGCCCTCGCGGACGGTCCGGCCTCTCGGGGTGTACGCGCGGGCACCGGAGATGCCCCCGATGCCCGGCTCGTCGGCCCGCGACTCCTCGTCGGCGGGCCCGGCAGCACGCGAAGAACCGCGCCGGGACCCCTGGGGGTTCCGGCGCGGCTCGTCCGACCTCGGTGGCACTTGTCAGCCTCCCGCGCCCTGGCTGGTGACCGACGGCTCGCCGGTCGCCGGCTTGGGCACGCCGATCGGCTTGCCGTCCGGCATCCGGATGTACGCCGGCTCACCGGCGTCCACCAGACCCAGCCGACGTGCCTCGGCGGTCAGGTTCCCCGGCGCCTTGGCGTCAGCGATCTCCTTGTCGAGCTGCTGCTTCTCCAGGTCCAGTCGGGCCTGCTGCTGCTGCAGCTTCTCCAACCGGAACGCGTTCTCATTGATCTTGGTGTTGACCGCCAGGATGCCGAACACCCCGCCGACCACCAGCAGCACGATCAGCGCCGCGAACGGCGCGCGCGGAACCGACACCGGCGGCGGAGGCGCCACCCGCAGCCGCGGCGAGCGGGCTGCCGCCGTGGCGGCCGCCTTCTCGGCCGGACGCAGCGCGGCACTGCCCTGGGTCGGGAACTCGCGCGCCCCCCGGGCGCGAGCCTCCCCCTGCCGACTCACTCGATCGATGCGTGGCGTACCGTTTTCCACGCGCGGAGCTCGCTGCGCCGCGGTCCGGCCCCCCGACCGCGGTGCGCGCTGCCCGCCGCCGGTGACGTCCCGGCGGTCGCGCTTGTCAATGCTCATGTCCCTCCCCCTCAACGTCCGTCCCTCGCCGGTCGCGGCGCCCCTGATCCCCCACGGATCAGGCGGACCCCGTGCCCGGTTGGTGCATTCCCTTCACCCGTCGGCGAGACCGTTCGCGGTCGGTCCGCCCCTGCTCTGTCGCGTTCGGGTCGAGTCGCTCCGCGGCCCGCAGCCGCACTGAAGCGGCGCGCGGGTTCGCGGCGACCTCCACCTCCCCGGGCAGTTCGGCGCCCCGGCTGAGCAGCCGGAACGTCGGACCGGACCCGGGCAGCTCGACCGGGAGGTCGATCGGGCCCTTACTGCGGACCCGGTCCGCGAGCGCCGCCTTGGTGAGCCGGTCCTCCAGCGAGTGGTAGGACAGGACCACCATGCGACCGCCCACGGTCAGTGCGTCGAGCGCGGACGGCAGCGCTGTCTCCAGCGCTGCCAGCTCTCTGTTTACCTCGATCCGTAAAGCCTGAAACGTTCTCTTTGCCGGGTGCCCGCCCGTTCGTCGGGCTGGTGCCGGAATCGACTCCCGGACCAGCTCGGCCAGCCGCGCGGACGAGGTGATCCGGCCGCGTTCGCGCTCCCGCAGGATCGCCGAGGCGATCCGCCCGGCGAACTTCTCCTCGCCGTACACCCGCAGCACCCGGGCCAGATCCGGATGGGCGTACGTGTTGACCACCTCTTCGGCGGTCGTCCCCCGCGTCTGGTCCATCCGCATGTCCAGCGGCGCGTCCTGCGCGTACGCGAACCCGCGGTCGGGCGCGTCCAGTTGCAGCGATGAGACACCCAGGTCGAACAGGATCCCGTCGATGCCCGGATAACCCAGCCGCTGGAGCACGTCGGGCAGCTCGTCGTAGACGGCGTGCTCCAGGTGCACCCGGTCGGCGAACCGCGCCAACCGCACCCGTGCGTGGGCGAGCGCCTCGGTGTCCCGGTCGAGCCCGATCAGGACCGTCTCCGGATGCGCTTCGAGCACCGCCTCCGCGTGCCCGGCCAGGCCGAGCGTCGCGTCAACGTGCACCGTCCGGCCGCCTCGACCCAGCGCGGGGGCCAGCAGCTCGAGACACCGCTCGAGCAGCACCGGCACGTGCGTGCCGCGCAACTCCCCCATGATGACCCCCACTGGTTGAAACGTCCGTTCTTCTCGCGCGCCTGCCGTGGAGACGGCGCTCCCGTCGTACCGCCAGATCCCCATCCGCTCCCGCCGGACACCGACTTCCGCCGGATTCCTGGATCGTGCGCCTGGCACCGGGGAAGTGATGCCAGGAACTCGAAAGCGGCTGGAGATCTCGCAGTACGTCAGGCGCCGTTCCGCCCTACAGACCGCCGGGCAGCACCCCCTCCTCGATGTCGGCGAAGTCGTCTTCGCTCTCGGCGAGGTAGGTCTCCCAGGCGACCTTGTCCCAGATCTCGACCCGTGTGCTCGCGCCGATGACCACCAGGTCCCGGTCGAGCGCCGCGTACTCACGAAGATGCGCGGGGATCGTCACGCGGCCCTGCTTGTCCGGCACCTCGTCGTGCGCGCTGGCGAAGAAGACCCGGCTGTAGGCCCGGGCCGCCTTGTGCGTCATCGGCTGCGCGCGCAACTGCTCCGCGATCCGTTGGAACTCGGGTGTCGGAAAGACATAGAGACAGCGATCCTGCCCTTTGGTGACCACGACACCCCCCGCCAGCTCATCCCGGAACTTGGCCGGAAGGATCAACCGGCCCTTCTCGTCCAGGCGCGGGGTATGGGTGCCGAGAAACATCGGCCCAACCCCCTCGCCCTTGAGCGGCGTTCGCGGCGCCGCTGACCCCCCGGGCCGGTGAGCCCTCCCGGCCTCACCATCGGGCCCCACTCTACTCCACTTCCCTCCACCTGCAACCAGATTCGCCCGCGTGGCGCGTCCGATCCGCGCGTGTAACCGCACGTCACAGGGGGTGGAGCGGAGTGGAGGGGCGGCGGGCCCGCCCGGTGTGGTCCGCTTTCCGACATTGATCGACTCCGTCCGGCCGAGCGCGGGCCGACCCTCCGCCGGGATGCCACCGCCGAACGGTTCACCGTCGGCGGCGATCTGGCGAGGTCGGCGGTCCGGTAACCTCGCTCGCGTGACGGACGCGAAAATGCCCCTACGGGCCAAGGTGGCCAGCTCCGTGTCACGGACCGCCGCGGCGCTCTCCCGGGCCGCCGGCCGTGGCGACGGTTCGGTGATCGGCGGGTGGATCGGGTTGAAGATCGACCCGGACCTGCTGGCGCACCTGTCGGCCGGCCGCGCCATCGCGCTGGTCTCCGGCACCAACGGCAAGACGACCACCACCCGGTTGACCGCCGCCGCGGTCGGCGTGCTCGGGCGGGTCGCCACCAACTCGTTCGGCGCCAACATGCCCAGCGGGCACACCTCGGCGCTGGCCAAGGCCGGCAGCACCCCGTACGCGGTGCTGGAGGTCGACGAGCACTATCTCGCCCAGGTTCTCGAGTCGACCGAGCCGCACGTGGTCGCGCTGCTCAACCTCTCCCGCGACCAGCTCGACCGCGCCAAGGAGGTCGCCATGATGGCGCAGCTCTGGCGCGCGGCCCTGGTCCGGCACACCGACGTACGGGTGGTGGCCAACGCCGACGACCCGATGGTGGTGTGGGCGGCCACCCCGCCGGCCGACCCGGCCCGCGGCATCAATCCGCCGCACGTGACCTGGTTCAGCGCCGGCCAGCGCTGGCACGACGACTCCTGGGTCTGCCCGGAGTGCGGCTCCACCATCGCCCGCTCCGGCGAGCAGTGGTGGTGCACCGGCTGCGCGCTGCGCCGCCCGGAGCCGCACTGGGTCGTCGAGGACGAGGGGGTACTCGACCCCAGCGGGGCCTGGCACAAGGTCTCCCTCCAGCTACCCGGCAAGGTCAACCTGGGCAACGCGGCGACCGCGCTGGCGGTGGCGGCCGAGTTCGGCGTACGCCCCGTCGACGCGGTGAGCCGTCTCGGCATCGTGACCTCGGTCGCCGGCCGGTACGCGCAGGTCGACCGGGACGGGCGCAACATCCGGCTGCTGCTGGCCAAGAACCCGGCCAGCTGGCTGGAGGCGTTCGACATGGCCGACGAGGCGCCCACCCTGCTCTCCATCAACGCGCGTGACCCCGACGGGTTGGACACCTCCTGGCTGTTCGACGTCGACTTCGCCCCGCTCCGCGGCCGGCAGGTGTTGATCACCGGTGACCGGGCATACGACCTGGCGGTTCGGCTGGGCGTCAACGACGTGCCCTTCCAGCACGTCCGCACGTTCGACGACGCCGTCCGGTCGGTCCCGCCCGGCCGGCTCGAGGTCATCGCGAACTACACCGCGTTCCAGGACATCCGAGCGGAGTTGGACCGTGTCAACTGAAAGCCTGCGTATCGTCTGGATCTACCCCGATCTGCTGTCCACCTACGGTGACCGGGGCAACGCGCTGATCCTGGCCCGGCGGGCCCGCCAGCGCGGCATGCCGGTCGAGGTGCTGGAGGTCCGCTCCGACCAGCAACTGCCGTCGACGGCCGACATCTACCTCGTCGGCGGCGGCGAGGACGGCCCGCAGACGCTCGGCGCGCAGCGGCTCATCGCGGACGGCGGTCTGCACCGGGCGGTCGCCCAGGGCTCGGTGGTTTTCGGTGTCTGCGCCGGTTACCAGCTGCTCGGGACGTCCTTCTTCGCCAAGGGCGTGCAGTGCCGCGGCCTGGAACTGCTGGACCTGCGGTCCGACCGGGGCGAGAGCCGGGCCGTCGGCGAGTTGGCCGGTGAGATCGATCCTCGGCTGGGCCTGCCGCCGCTGACCGGTTTCGAGAACCACGGTGGCCGTACCCACCTCGGCCCGGAGGTCGCCCCCCTGGCCCGGGTCACCGCCGGGATCGGCAACGACGGCGCCACCGAGGGCGCCTGGCGCGGCAAGCTGCTCGGCACCTACTCGCACGGTCCCGCGCTGGCGCGCAACCCGGCCCTGGCCGACCTGCTGCTGCGCTGGGCCACCGGGGCACACCAGCTCCCGCCACTGGACGACACCTGGCCCGACCGGCTCCGTACCGAGCGCCGTTCAGCGGTGGCCGCCGCCCGGGCATGATCCGCGCCGTCCGGCGGCTGCTCCGGCAGCCGTCGGCCGCCCGGTTCGCCCTGCTGGTCGCGCTCATCGGCGCCTGCGGGCTGCTGCTGCTCCTGGCGCCCCGCCCGGACCCGGCGCGGCTGCCGGCGCTCGCCGACCAGTTGGGCGACCTCGCCCCGGTAGCGGCGATCCTCGGCGGCGCGCTGCTCCTGGTCGCGCTGGTCCCCCGTACCTTCGTGACGCTCGCCGCGGGCGCCATCTTCGGCCCTCTGGAGGGCGCCGCGTACGCCCTGGGCGCCGCGTTGGTGGCCGCGGCGATCGGGTTCACCGTCGGCCGGCTGCTCGGCCGGGAGTTCGTCGCCGAACGGGTACGCGGTCGGCTGGCCCGCCTCGACGGTTGGTTCGCCCGGCAGAGCGTGTTCGGCGTGGTCACCGTCCGGCTGCTGCCGATCGCGGGGTTCGGCCTGGTCAGCTACGGCTACGGCACGACCGGCACGCGGGTGTTGCCGTTCCTGGCCGGCAGCGTGATCGCCTCCGCGCCGACCGCGTTCGGCTACGCGGCGATCGGCGCGGCGGTCAGCTCGCCCGGCCACATCAACTGGTACGCCGCCGCCCCCGCCAGCCTCGGCCTGATCGCCAGCGTCGTACTGGTCCACCAGTGGTGGCGCGCCAACCGCCCCCGCCGCCAAACCCCGGCCTAACCCCCCACGACCACCCCCGGGTCGATCATGGAGTTGTGGTGGGGATCAAACCCCTGACGAGGGGCGAACCAGGCACCACAACTCCATGATCGACGCCGGGACGGGCCAGCGGGTTTACGCGACCACCGAGACCATCCGGCCCTTGACCACGATGACCTTGCGGGGTTCCTTGCCGGCCAGCGTCCCGGCCACCGCCTCCAGGGCCGCCGCGCGGACGGTCTCGTCGGCGGCGTCGGAGGGCACCTCGACGCGTCCCCGGACCTTGCCGTTGACCTGCACCGGGTAGGTCACCGTGTCGGCCACCAGCAGCGCCGGATCGGCCACCGGGAAGTCCGCGTACGTCAGCGAGGTGTCGTGACCCAGCTTGCGCCACAGCTCCTCGGCCAGGTGCGGGGCGAACGGCGCCACCATCAGCACCAGCGGCTCGGCCACCTCGCGGGGCGTCGCCGACAACCCGGTCAGCCCGCTGGTCAGCTGGATCAGCTTGGCGATCGCGGTGTTGAACCGAATGCCGTCCATGTCGCCACGGACCCCGTCGATCACCGTGTGCAGCAGCCGGCGGGTCGCCTCGTCGGCCGGGTTGTCGGTGACGCGCAGCTCGCCGGTCTGCTCGTCGACGACCGCCCGCCAGACCCGCTGCAGGAACCGGTGCGAGCCGATGACCGCCCGGGTCTCCCAGGGGCGGGAGATGTCCAGCGGGCCCATCGACATCTCGTACACCCGGAAGGTGTCCGCGCCGTACGCCGCGCACATGTCGTCGGGGGTCACCACGTTCTTCAGCGACTTGCCCATCTTGCCGTACTCGCGGTTGACCACCAGGTCTCCCAGGTAGTACGCGCCGTCGCGCTCGACGACGTCCTCGGCCTGCACGTAGCTGCCCCGCGAGTCGGTGTACACGTACGCCTGGATCATGCCCTGGTTGAACAGCTTGCGGAACGGCTCGAACGACGACACGTGACCCAGGTCGAACAGCACCTTGTGCCAGAACCGCGCGTACAGCAGGTGCAGCACGGCGTGCTCGGCGCCACCGACGTACAGGTCGGTGCCGCCGCAGTCGCCCTCGCCGCGCGGACCCATCCAGTACCGCTCGTTCTCGGCGCTGACGAACCGCTCGGTGTTGGTCGGGTCCAGGTAGCGCAGCTCGTACCAGCAGGAGCCGGCCCACTGCGGCATCACGTTGGTCTCGCGGGTGTAGCGCTTCGGCCCGTCACCCAGGTCCAGCTCGACCTCGACCCAGTCGCGGCGACGCGACAGCGGCGTCTCCGGGTTGGAGTCGGCGTCGTCCGGGTCGAACGTCTTCGGCGAGAAGTCGTCCACTTCCGGCAGCTCGACCGGCAGCATCTCCTCCGGCAGGGCGATGGCCGCGCCGGTGGAGTCGTAGACGATGGGGAACGGCTCACCCCAGTAGCGCTGCCGGGAGAACAGCCAGTCCCGCAGCCGGTAGGTGACCGCGCCGGTGCCGTGCCCGATCGCCTCCAGCCAGGCGATGATCGCCGCCTTGGCGTCGGCGACCCCCAGGCCGTTCAGGTCCAGGCCGCGTTCGGGCGCGGCGCTGTTGATGGCCGGGCCGTCGCCGGTGTACGCCCTGCCGTCGAAGCCCTCCGCCGGCTGCACGGTCCGCACGATGGGCAGCTCGAAGACCTCGGCGAACGCCCAGTCCCGCTCGTCCTGCGCCGGCACCGCCATGATCGCGCCGGTGCCGTAGCCGGCCAGCACGTAGTCCGCGATGAAGATCGGGATCTGCCCGCCGGTGACCGGGTTCGTGGCGTACGCGCCGACGAAGACGCCGGTCTTCTCCCTGGAGTCGGACTGCCGCTCGACGTCGGTCTTCCCGGCCGCGGCCCTGCGGTACGCCTCGACGGCCTCGGCGGGGCTGGCGTGCCCGCCGGTCCAGGCGTCCCGGGTGTCTCGCGGCCAGGCGGCCGGCACCAGGGCGTCGACCAGCTCGTGCTCGGGCGCCAGCACCACGTAGGTGGCCCCGAAGATGGTGTCCGGACGGGTGGTGAACACCCGGATCGGCTCCCCCGCCGTGGCGAAGTCGATGTGCGCGCCCTGCGACCGGCCGATCCAGTTACGCTGCATCAGCTTGATCGGCTCGGGCCAGTCCAGGCTGTCCAGGTCATCCAGCAGCCGGTCACCGTACGCGGTGATCCGCATCATCCACTGCTTCAGGTTGCGCTTGAAGACCGGGAAGTTGCCCCGGTCGGAGCGGCCGTCGGCGGTGACCTCCTCGTTGGCCAGCACGGTGCCCAGCCCTGGGCACCAGTTCACCGGCGCTTCCGAGACGTACGCCAGCCGGTGGTCGTCGACGACCTGGCGACGCTCGGCGACGCTCAGCTCGGCCCAGGACCGGCCGTCCGGGGTCGCCCGGTTGCCACCCTCGAACTCGGCGATCAGCTCGGCGATCGGACGGGCCCGGCCGGCGTCCCGGTCGTACCAGGAGTTGAAGATCTGCAGGAAGATCCACTGCGTCCAGCGGTAAAAGTCGGCGTCAATGGTCGACACCGAGCGCCGCTCGTCGTGCGCCAGCCCCAGGCGGCGCATCTGCGCCTTGTACCGCTGAATATTCTGCTCGGTAGTGGTCCTGGGGTGGGTGCCGGTCTGCACGGCGTACTGCTCGGCGGGCAGCCCGAACGCGTCGAACCCCATCGCGTGCAGCACGTTGTGCCCGGCCATCCGCTGGTAACGGGCGTAGCAGTCGGTGCCGATGTAGCCCAGCGGGTGGCCGACGTGCAGGCCGGCGCCCGACGGGTACGGGAACATGTCCAGCACGTACAGCTTCTCCGCGTCGAAGCGCGGGTGGCTCGGATCGGCCAGCGGGCCGGTCGGGTTGGGCGCGTGGAAGGTGCCCTCGCGTGCCCAGGTGTCCTGCCAACGAGTCTCGATCTCGTCGGCCATGGCCGCGGTGTACCGGAACGGGGGGATGTCGCCCGCCGGTGCGGCTGCCTTGCTCATCGTCTCTCCTCGCTTCGCTTCGCTTCGTCTCGGCACCGCCGGGCCGGACCGGCGGCGGGCACAAAAAAAGCCCCTCGCGCAGGAGGGGGCCGCCGTGCTGTCGCGCGCTCAGCGCATCAGCACGGCCCGATAAGAAGCAGGAAGACTCCGGCCATATCCGGCAGTCTACCCCCTCACCTGCGGCATTAATGCGGCCAGTCATCACGCCCGCACCGATCCCCCGACTCGGCAAATATCCATCCGTAACCGACGGACTACCTGCGGGGGTCGGCGATAACGACAAACATGGTTAGCCTGAGAGGCCAGTGAGCTCCCTGCGGCAAACGAGGCTCGGCGTCGCATACCCAACGGCGGGTCCAGGTGCTCTCGACAGAGCTGCCGTGACGACGAGGAGGAGGCCCGTGACACAACAGACCTGGGACGAGGTGGGCGGCCTGTTGCCGCACGACGAGTTCCGCGCCGCCAGCGAGGCCATCGTGGCCAACATCGAGCAGGTCATCGAGGGCAAGACCGCCACCGTGCGGCTGGCCCTGGCCGTGCTGCTCGCCGAGGGCCACCTCCTCATCGAAGACGTCCCCGGTGTCGGCAAGACCAAGCTGGCCAAGGCCCTCGCGCGGTCCATCGACTGCACGGTCCGCCGGATCCAGTTCACCCCCGACCTGCTGCCCAGCGATGTCACCGGCGTCAGCGTCTACAACCAGGAGACCCACGACTTCGAGTTCCGGCCGGGCGCCGTCTTCGCCAACCTGGTGGTCGGCGACGAGATCAACCGGGCCTCGCCGAAGACCCAGTCGGCGTTGCTGGAGTGCATGGAGGAACGGCAAGTCACCGTCGACGGCGTGACCTACCAGCTGCAGACCCCGTTCATGGTCATCGCCACCCAGAACCCGATCGAGATGGAGGGGACGTACCCGCTGCCCGAGGCGCAGCGCGACCGGTTCACCGCCCGGATCGCGATGGGTTACCCGGACGCCGGCGCGGAGCTGGCGATGCTCGACGGCCACGGCGCCACCGACCCGCTGCACGAGCTGCGTCCCGTCTCCGACGCCGACATGGTCCGGCAGCTCATCGCCACCGTCCGGCAGGTGCACGTCGCGGACGCGGTCAAGCAGTACGCGGTCGACCTGGTCACCGCCACCCGGGAGGCCCACGACCTGCGCCTCGGCGCGTCCCCCCGGGCGACGCTGCAACTCCTGCGCACGGCCCGGGCGGTCGCCGCGCTGGAGGGCCGCGACTACGTCCTCCCCGACGACCTGCAGGCCCTGGCGGTGCCGGTGCTGGCGCACCGGATCATCCCGACGGCCGACGCGCAGCTCGCCCGGCGCACCACCGACGCGATCGTCTCCGAGCTGGTGCACCGGCTGCCCCTGCCGCACGACCGTCAGCGCAACCCGTACGACACCCGGCCCGCCACCGGCAACGGCAACGGCCGCGCGCCCTACGAGCCGCGGAGGCCGTGACGTGCGTGCCGGGCTGCGCGGGCTGACCACCCGCGGGCGCTCGTTCCTGGCCGCCGCGGTCGCCGCGGCGGTCTCGGCCGTCATCCTGGGCGAGAAGGACCTGCTCCGGGTGGCCCTGCTGTTGGCCATCCTGCCGTTGCTGGCCGCCGCCTACGTGGGCCGCAGCCGCTACAAGCTGGCCTGCAACCGCTCGCTGGACCCGCACCGGGTCCCGGTCGGGGCCAACTCGAGGATCGTGCTGCGCCTGCAGAACCTCTCCCGGCTGCCCACCGGCACCCTGCTGCTGGAGGACCGGCTGCCCTACGCGCTGGGCAGCCGGCCCCGCGTCGTGCTGGAACGGCTCGGCGCACACCAGGCCAGCTCCGTGGCGTACACGGTCCGCGCGGACGTGCGCGGTCGCTACGACGTGGGTCCACTGGTGGTCCGGATGACCGACCCGTTCGGTCTCTGCGAACTCACCCGCTCCTTCCCCAGCACCGACCACCTCACGGTCATCCCGCAGGTCACCCCCCTGCCGTCGGTCCGACTCCCTGGGGAGTACGCGGGCAGCGGCGACAGCCGGGCGCGTTCGGTGGCGGTCCACGGCGAGGACGACGCGGCGACCCGGGAGTACCGCCGGGGCGACGACCTGCGCCGGGTGCACTGGAAGTCCACGGCGCGCACCGGCGAGCTGATGGTGCGCCGGGAGGAGCAGCCCTGGGAGAGCCGCGCCACCGTCGTGCTGGACACCCGGGCGTACGGCCACCGGGGTGACGGGCCGACGGCGAGTTTCGAGTGGGCGGTCTCGGCCGCCGCGAGCATCGCCGTACACCTGCGCCAGGCCGGCTACAAGCTGCGCCTGGTCACCGGCTCGGGGGTCGACGTGGACGCCTCGGAGGGCGGTGGCGACGGCGTGCTGCTCGACCATCTGGCCGAGGTGCGGTTGGACCAGCGGGCCGACGTCACCGGGCTGGTGCAGCAGGTGCGGCAGCGCGCCGACGGCGGGCTGATCATCGGGCTGTTCGGCGCGGTGAGCGTCGCCGAGGCGGAGCTGCTGGCCGGGCTGCGCGGCAACGGCGCGACGTGTGTCGGTTTCCTGTTGGACAGCTCCACCTGGCTGAGCCTCCCCGAGAAGGCTCGCGCCGAGGCGGAGCACGCGCACGGCGCCGCCGTGCTCACCATGGTGCGCAGCGGCTGGCGCGTGGTCGGCGCCGACCACGGCAGCCGACTGCCGGCGCTGTGGCCGCAGGCGGGTCGCGGTTCCCAGGGCTTCGCCCTGCGGGCCGCGCTGGCCGAGACGGTCGCTGGCCGCGTGCGATGAACGGAAGGTCCCCCTCATGATCGCCAGCCGGAACACCGGTCTGGTCGCGGCCGCCGCGACGCTGCTCGCCGCCGCGCCGCTGTCGGCCATCTTCCAGACCTGGACGTGGCTGATCCAGTGCGCGATAGCGGTCGCCGTGGTGGCCGGGGTCGCCGCGCTGACCCGGCTCGTCCGCGCGCCGCTCTGGGGCCAGGTGCTCGGCATGCTGGCCGCCCTGCTGCTCGCGCTGACCTGGCTGTTCCCGAGCGGCAGCGAGCTGTTGGCTCTCCTGCCCACGCCGAGCACGATCGGGCACTTCGCCGATCTGCTCGCCGGTTCAGCGCAGGACATGCGCTCGTACGGCGTCGAGGTCCCGGACACCGATCCGCTGCTGTTCATCACCGTGCTCGGCGTCGGCGGGGTGGCCGTGCTGGTGGACGTACTGGCCGTGGGACTGCGCCGGCCGGCGCTGGCCGGGCTGCCGATGCTCGCGATCTACTCGGTGCCGGTCGCCGTCTACGTGGACAGCGTTCCCCCACTGCCGTTCGTGGTGGGCGCCGCCGGTTACCTGTGGCTGCTGGTGACCGACAACATCGACCGGGTGCGTCGGTTCGGGCGGCGGTTCACCGGCGACGGCCGGGACGTGGACGTGTGGGAGGCGTCGCCGCTGGCGTCCGCCGGACGTCGGCTCGCCGTGGTCGGCGTGGTGCTGGCCGTGGTGCTGCCGCTGGCGGTGCCCGGCCTGAGCGGTGGGCTGCTCGACCGGATCACCGAGGGCACGGGTAACGGCACCGGCAACGGCCGGGGTGTGGGTGGCTCGTCCGGCCGGATCGACCTGTTCGCGTCGCTCGCCGGCCAGCTCAACCAATCCGAGGTGGTGGCCCTGGTCAAGGTGACCACGTCGGAGCAGACCCCGTTCTACCTGCGCTACGCGGTCGCCGACGAGCTGCGCCCGAACGGTTTCCAGGCCCGCGCCGCGAGTGGCCGCCCCGCCAACCGCGATCTGCCCGACCCCGGCGAGCGGGTCGGGCCGGGGGTGCAGCAGGCCGAGTACCGGGCGACCGTCGAGGTGACCAAGAGCCTCAGCATGTCCCTGATGCCGGTGTACGCCGAGCCGGTGCGCACCCAGGACCTGAACGGCAACTGGCTGTACGACCCCAACCAGCAGATCGTGTTCTCCAACCGGGAGAGCTCGCGGGGGCGTAAGTACTCGTTCGACTACATCCGCTCGACGTACACCCCGGCGGTTCTGCGGGCCGCGAAGACGCTGCCGGCCGAACACCCGCTCCGCCGGCAGCAGACCGCCACCCCCGGGCCGGTGCCCGAGGTGGAGGAGCTGGTCCGGGGGCTGATCCAGGGCAAGCGGACCGACTACGACCGGGTGCTGGCCATCTACCAGCACTTCTCCGCGAGCAACGGGTTCACGTACCGGTTGAGCACCGCGAGCGGCAGCAGCGGCCAGGACATCGTGAACTTCCTGACCAACAAGGTCGGTTACTGCCAGCAGTACGCCGCCGCGATGGCCTGGCTGGTCCGGTCGGCCGGCATCCCGGCGCGGGTCGCGTTCGGGTTCACCAACGGCAGCAGGCGCGACGGCGACACGTACACGTTGACCAACCTCAACCTGCACGCCTGGACCGAGGTCTTCTTCGACGGGATCGGCTGGGTGCCGTTCGACGCCACCCCGGCGTCCGGCGTTCCCGGCTCCACCCGATCGGCCTGGGCCCCGGACACGGACGCCCCCGAGCCGTCCACTCCGGAGGCCGGTGCCACGGACAGCCCGAGCGACGCGGACTCGTCGGCCGGACCGACCGGCCCGGACAACGCCGACCGGGACACCGACTCCGGGCTCTCCCTGGAGGATTCGCGGCCGACTGAGCAGGCGCCGGTGTGGCCGTGGTGGGTGGCGGCCGTACTCGCGCTGGTGGCGCTGCTGGCGGTGCCGGCGCTTCGTCGGGGGGCGCTGCGTCGGCGGCGGGCCGGCCGGGCGGACGTCGCGGCTGCCGCCACCGCTCTGGGCGACGGGGCGCCGACCGACGACGCGCGCGTGATGGTGGTCGAGGCGGACCCGGGTCGCGCTCGCGCCGACGCCCACGCCGCCTGGGCCGAGCTGCTCGACACGCTCGTCGACTACAAGGTACGGGTGGACCTGACCGAGACGCCCCGGGCGACCGCGGACCGGCTGGTCCGGGACGCTCTCCCCGACGACGCCGAGGCCATCGGGGCGGCGCGGCTGCTCGGCCGCGCCGAGGAGCGGGCCCGGTACGCGCGTGCTCCGCTGACCGGTGAACCGTTGCCGTCGGCGCTCCGCGCGGTCCGTGGGGCGCTCTCGTCCCGGGCGGATCGACGGACCCGGGTGCTCGCCGCCGTGTTGCCGCCCTCGGTGCTGCTGCGCTGGCGGATCGCACTGGCGGACTCCTCCGGCCGCCTGGTGGCGCTGACCACTCGGATGCGTTACCGGCTGCTGCGCTGGAACCCGCGCCGGTTGCTGGCCGATCGAGCGGCCCGCTGACCGACGCCCGCAAGCGCGCTGGGGCGGCGCCCCGGCCCAACGCCGGGCGCCGCCCAGCCCCAGCGATCTTGCACTTTCTGTCGCAACATAGGGGCAATTACACTCATACGGACGACAGAAACTGCAAGATCGGCGCGAGCACGGAGGGACGCGGGGCGCGAGCACGGCCGGTGCGGCCCGGGTGAGCACGGTGTTCGGGGCATGGGGAAGCGACGGCGGCCACCGGAGTGTCCCGATGGCCCGCTCGTCGCGGTGGTCGGCCCGCCTCAGCGGCGGGACGCGCTCAGCGGTGCCCCTCCGGGCGCTGCCGCCATCGGTCTTCCATCCGGTCCAGGATCGACCGTCGGCGACCGGACCGGCCACCGCGGGGACGACGACGACTCGTCGTGCCACCCACCACGTGCAGGTCGGGTGACTGCGCCCGCCGGTGCGACTGCACCGCGAACGCGGCCGACGCCAGCATGACGACGAAGCCCGCCACCGCCAGCGGTGGAGTCTTGATCACCGCGCCATAGACCAGTAGGGCCAAGCCAGCGATGATCACGCCGGCTGCGACGAGCAGGCGACGCCGCGCGTGGAAGCGCGGATCGCTGGCGCGCACGGCCGAGGCGAATTTGGGGTCCTCGGCAAGCGACCGCTCGATCTGCTCGAACAGCCGCTGCTCGTGCTCCGAGAGCGGCACGGCACTCCTCCCCGGTCACGTTGGTCGGCCCACTCGGGCCGACAGACCGTGGCAGCCAACCGGCTGCTTACCCGCAAGTCTACGAGGGGGGTCGCGCGTCGGAAAGCGGGACGACCTACGGGTGGGGTGGATTTTCCTTTCGATGAGCGTCACGGTCGGCTAACAGACTGGCCGGACCTATGACGGACCGCCCGAATCGGGCAGCGGCGGCGTCGGCGGCAGCTTCCGCCTCCCGCCAACCACGCTCGGGCGCGCCGAGGGTGAGCTGCCGGGGCGCGCCCTGCGCCGAGGTGAGCCCTTCCACCCGGACACCGACGAGGCGGATCCGCTCAGTCGGGTCCAGCGCGGTGTAGAGCGCCCAGACCGTGTCGAACATCTCCCGGGCCGTGTCGGTGGGTACGTCGAGGGTGCGGGAGCGGTTGACGGTGCGGAAGTCGGCCAGTCGTACCTTCAGGGTCACCGTGCGCCCGAGGTGGCCGGCGCTCCGCAGCCGGACGCCGACCTTCGCGCTGAGTGCGAGCAGGGCACGGCGGATCTCCATCGGGTCTGCCACGTCGGCGTCGAAGGTCACCTCGGCGCCGATCGACTTGTCGACGTGTTCGGGGCTGACCCGGCGCGGGTCACGCCCCCACGCCAACTCGTGCAGGTGCGCCGCGGACGCCGCGCCCACCGCTCGGCGCAGCATGCCCACCGGGGCCTCGGCGAGGTCCCCCACGGTGGCCAGACCGAGCCGACGCAGCGTCTCGGCGGCCCGCTCCCCCACCCCCCAGAGCGCGTCCACCGGAAGCGGGTGCAGGAAGTCGAGGACCTGCCCGGCGGGTACGACCAGCAGGCCGTCGGGCTTGGCCCGGGTGGAGCCGAGTTTGGCCACGAACTTGCTCGGCGCCACCCCGACCGAACACGTCAGCCCCTGCTCGTCGGCGACCCGCTGGCGGATCAGCCGGGCAATGGTGGCCGGCGGGCCGAACAGCTTGCGGGCGCCCCTGACGTCGAGGAACGCCTCGTCGAGGGAGAGCGGCTCGACCAGCGGGGTGACGTCCCGGAAGATCTGCATGACCGCCCGCGAGGCGGCCGAGTACGCCGCGAAGTTCGGCGGAAGGTAGACGGCGTGCGGGCAGAGGGCCCGGGCCCGGGAGGTCGGCATGGCGCTGCGCACGCCGTAGCGGCGAGCCTCGTAGCTGGCCGAGCTGACCACGCCACGCGGACCCACGCCACCCACCACGACCGCGCGGCCGCGCAGCTCGGGTCGGGCGCGCACCTCCACCGAGGCGAAGAACGCGTCCATGTCGACGTGCAGGATGCCACTGGCGGAGTCGTCGGCATCCGGCCCGAAGCGCGGATCACCGCCTCGGGGCAACGACTGACTGCGGCCCATCGGTGCAGGTTATCCCCGAGGTACGACACCAGCGCCGACCGGCTGGCCGGACCGCGCCCCGGTCAGCCCCGCACGACCAGCAGCGGCACGGTCAGCTCGGCGGCGGTGTCCGCCCCGTGGTACGCGACCAGCTTCGACGCCTTCGGCGGTTCGGTGCGGCTGGCCAGGACGGCGTACGTGTCGTTGCAGGTCACCACGACGTCACCGATCCGGCCCAGGTGTTCCTCGGGCACCGGCCCGAACCAGCCGGTGGCGACCATCTCCGCGCGGGTACGCACCCGGGCCGCGTCGCCGAGCACCGCCGACCAGGCGGCCACCACGTCGTCCACCGCTCCCGGCTCGGTGTGCAGGTAGCGCACCCGGGCCTCGCCGGCAACCACCCGCAGGCCGTCGCGCAGCCGCGGATCGGTGTCCAGGTCGAAGCGGTGCGCGACGGGAATGTCGAGTTGCCCGTGGTCGGCCGTGACCAGCAGCGCCGCGTCCGGCGGCAGCCCGTCCACCAGCCGGGCAAGCAGCAGGTCCACCTCGGCGGCGGCGCTTCGCCACGGCGCCGAGTCGACCCCGCTGAGGTGCCCCTGCCGGTCGAGGTCGGGGTGGTAGCCGAAGACCAGGGTTGGCCCGTCGCCGGCGGACAGTGCGGCACGCATGGCGGTGGCCAGCTGATCCGCGCCGGCGGCGCCCCGGAAGTCGCCGCCCCGGTTGGCGGCCAGGGTCAACCCGCTGCCGCCGTACTCCGGCCGGCTCACCACCGTCGTCGTCACACCGGCGGCCCGGGCCCGTTGGAGCTGGGTGGGCACCGGCTGCCAGCGCAGCGGCGACGGGTCGGCGGCCCAGTCGGTGTGGGTGAGCACCCGGTCGGTGCCGGGCACCCGCACCGTGAAGCCGAGCACCCCGTGCGCGCCGGGCGCGACGCCGGTGCCCAGCGTCACGAGGCTCGTCGGGGTGGTGGACGGGAAGCCGGCGACGAGGGGCCGACCCACCGTCGCGGCCAGCCCGGCGAGCGTCGGCGCGTACGGCGCGGCGGTCGGCACCTGGTACCAGCCGAGCCCGTCGACGAGCAGGACGGCGATCCGGCGTACCCCGGCCAGCGCGGGCGTCAGGCCGAGCGGGTCGGGCGAGCCGGGCACGCCCAGTACGGCGAGCGCGCTGGGCAGCACGTCGGCGAGCCGTCCGCCGGCCCGATCGGGTGCGAGGACCGCCAGCGGCGGGTCGAGGCCGGTCACCGGACCGCTGGCAGGCGGCGTACCCCCGTCGGCGGTCAGCTCGGGGCCGGACGAGCCGGCCGACGTACCCCCGTCGGCGGGCCGGACCGGACGGGTCATGCCGGTCGGCGGGCGAACAGGTGCAGTTGGGCGGCCAGATCCCGGTAGGGGGGCTGGGCGGCCAGGGCCAGTTCCAGCTCGACCAGGGCCGCGGGCTGCCCGTCGGAGACGGCGGCCGGCAGCAGGTCGGCGAGCACGCGTACCCCGTGGATGTCCTCGACCTCCAGCCCGGCGGCGGTGAGCAGCGCGACGGCCTCGGGGGCGTCGTAGCGGCGGCGCAGGGTGTCGCGCGGCCCGGCGCTGCCGGCCGGGTCGGCGGCCAACGACGCCGCGACGTCCAGGTGCCCGTTCATGGCGCGGCCCAGCACGGCCGCCGCCCGGCCGGCTACCAGCACGCTCGCCGCGCCGCCGGGGCGCAGCGCGGTGGCCAGCGCGGCGACCACCGGCGCCGGGTCGTCGACGACCTCCAGGACGGCGTGGCAGAGCACCAGGTCGACCCCGGCCGGCTCGACCAGTCCGGCGAGGGCGTCGCCGTCGCCCTGCACGGCGACGACCCGATCGGCGACTCCGGCCTCGGCGGCCCGGCGGGTGAGCGCGGCGAGCGCGTCGGGGCTGGCGTCGACGACGGTGACGCGGTGCCCGGCCCGGGCCAGCGGGACGGCGAAGCCGCCGGTGCCCCCGCCGATGTCCAGCACGGTCAGCGCGGCGTCGCCGCGCCGGTCCAGTTCGGCGCGCAGCACCGACCAGATCACGGCGGTACGGGGGGTCAGCGGCGGCGCGGCGAACCGGCCTCGGGTCTGCTCCACCCGGTCGAGCCTAGTGGTCAGGACTGGGTGCCCTCGACCGCGTCCTCAGCCCGGGATCGACGCTCGTTGGCGACCGGACCGTTTGTCACCTCGTACTCGCGGGGGTCGGTGAGGTGCGACGGCATCCAGCCGGTACCCAGCCGGGTCCGCCGGGCGTTGGCGATTCCGCCACCGGTGTACGCGTGGTTACCCATCACTTGTCAGTCCCCCTCACGGATCACGGGCCGCTCTGCCCGCTCAGGACGAGTCTCCCGCTCCGGGGCGACAGAAACCGTAATGTGGATCACTGTTCAGCGGAAGTCGCGGGAGGCGGGACTGACCGGTGGCTCAATGGCGTCCAGCCGGTCGGCGACCAGGTTGGTCACTCCCTCGTGGCGCTGCAGTCGTCCCCGGACCACCAGCGCGGCGCTGGTGCGGGCCACCCGCCGATAGCGCTGCCACAGACCCGGTGAACAGGTGACGTTCAACATCCCGGTCTCGTCCTCCAGGTTGAGGAAGGTCACCCCACCCGCGGTCGCCGGGCGCTGCCGGTGGGTGACGATGCCGCCGACCCGGATCCGCTGGCCCGGCTCCACCCGACCGAGCCGGGCGATCGGCACCGCGCCCAGCACGTCGAGCTGCCCCCGGATGAACCGGGCCGGGTGGCTCTCCGGCGACAACCCGGTGGCCCACACGTCGGCTACCAGCCGATCCACGGCCTCCATGCCGGGCAGCGTGGGCGCCGCCGCGCCGGTCACCGTGCCGGGCAGCCGGCCCGGTCGGTCCTGGGCCGCCGCGCCGGCGGCCCACAGCGCCTCCCGCCGGGTCAGCCCGAAACAGGCGAAGGCGTCCGCGGTGGCCAGGGCCTCCAGCTGGGTCGCGGTGAGACCGACCCGCCGGGCCAGATCCGGCATGTCACGGTACGCCCCACCGGCCGTCCGCTCGGCCTTGATCCGCTCGGCCACGTCCGACCCGAGGGTACGTACGCTGGACAGCCCCAGCCGGACGGCCGGGCCACCCAGCCCCCAGGCGTGCGGCGGCTCCCCCGGCCCGCTGCCCCATCGCGTGTCCGGGGTGGACTCGAGCACCGCCAGAGCACCGCTGGCGTTGATGTCCGGACGGCGGACCTCCACCCCGTGCCGGCGGGCGTCGTCGACCAGGGTCTGCGGCGAGTAGAAGCCCATCGGCTGGGCGTTGAGCAGCGCCGCCAGGAACGGGGCCGGGTGGTAGCGCTTGAGCCACGAGCTGGCGTACACCAGGTAGGCGAAGCTCATCGCGTGGCTCTCCGGGAAGCCGTAGCTGGCGAACGCGGTGAGCTTGCGGTAGACGTCGTCGGCCAGCTCGCCGGTGATGCCCCGCTCGGCCATCCCGGCGTAGAGCCGGTCGGCGATGCGGGTCATCCGCTCGACCGACCGTTTCGCGCCCATCGCCCGGCGCAACTGGTCGGCCTCGGCCGCGTCGAAACCGGCCAGGTCGATGGCGAGCTGCATCAACTGCTCCTGGAACAGCGGCACCCCCAGGGTCTTCTCCAGCGCGTTACGCATCAACGGGTGCGCGTACGTCACCGGCTCCTGACCGTTCTTACGCCGGATGAACGGGTGCACCGAACCGCCCTGGATCGGGCCGGGACGGATCAACGCCACCTCGACCACCAGGTCGTAGAACTCGCGGGGCTTGAGCCGGGGCAGGGTGGCCATCTGGGCGCGGCTCTCCACCTGGAACACCCCGACCGAGTCGGCCCGGCAGAGCATGTCGTAGACCTCGGGATCGTCAAGCGTCATGTCGCCCAGGTCGAGGCTCTGGCCGATCATGTCGTAGCCGTAGTGCAGGGCGGAGAGCATGCCCAGGCCGAGCAGGTCGAACTTCACCAGGCCCACGGCGGCGCAGTCGTCCTTGTCCCACTGCAGGACGCTGCGGCCGGGCATCCGCCCCCACTCCACCGGGCAGACCTCGATCACCGGCCGGTCACAGATCACCATGCCGCCGGAGTGGATGCCCAGGTGCCGGGGGAACGTCTGCAACTCGTTGGCGTACTCCACCACCTGCTCGGGGATGCCCTCGACGTCGACCGTGGCGACCGAACCCCACCTGTCGATCTGCTTGCTCCAGGCGTCCTGCTGACCGGGTGAGAAGCCGAACGCCTTGGCCACATCCCGCACCGCGGACCGGGGTCGGTAGGAGATGACGTTGGCGACCTGCGCGGCGTGTTCCCGGCCGTAGCGGGTGTAGACGTGCTGGATCACCTCCTCCCGACGGTCGGACTCGATGTCCACGTCAATGTCCGGCGGACCGTCCCGCTCCGGGGCGAGGAAACGCTCGAAGAGCAGCCGGTGCCGGACGGCGTCCACGTTGGTGATCCGCAGCGCGTAGCAGACCGCCGAGTTGGCCGCCGAACCCCGACCCTGGCAGTAGATGTCCTGCTCGCGGCAGAACGAGACGATGTCGTAGACCACCAGGAAGTAACCGGGGAAGCCCAACTCCTCGATCATGTTCAGCTCGTGGTCGAGCTGCGCGTACGCCGCCGGGTGCGCCTGCGGCGGCCCGTAACGCTCGTGTGCCCCGTCGGCGGTCAGCTTGCGCAGCCAACTCATCTCGGTGTGCCCCGGCGGCACCGGGTACGCCGGTAGCTGCGGCGCGACGAGCTGGAGGTCGAAGGCCAGCTCCGCGCCGAATTCGGCGGCCCGCGCCACCGCGCCCGGGTACGCGGCGAACCGCGCCGCCATCTCCGCGCCGCTGCGCAGGTGGGCGGTGGCCGCCGCGGGCAACCAGCCGTCGATCTCGTCGAGACTGCGCCGGGCCCGCACTGCGGCGACCGTGGTGGCCAACCGCCTCCGGCCGGGACTGGCGTAGTGCACGTTGTTGCTGGCCACCGTCGGCAGCCCGGCCGCGGCGGCCAGCTCGGCGAGCGCGTCGTTGCGGTCGGCGTCGACCGGATGACCGTGGTCGGTCAGCTCCACGGCCACCGTCTCCGCGCCGAAGAGCGCGGTCAACCGGTCCAGCTCGCGGGCCGCCGCGTCCACCCCCTCGGTGAGCAGCGCCCCCGGCACGTGCCCCTTGCGGCAGCCGGTCAGCACCAGCACATGGTCGCGCAGCTCGGCGGCGACCTCCTCCAGCTCCCCGTAGACCGGACGGCCCTTCTCCCCACCCCGTAGTTGGGCGCGGGCGATGGTGGTGGCCAGCCGGGCGTACCCCTCGTGGCCGTGCGCCAGCACCAGCAGGTGCGCGCTGTGCGGGTCGGGTTCGCCGTTCTGCGGGCCGGGCAGCCCGAGGGACAGCTCCGCGCCGAAGATGGTCGGCAGGCCCAGCGTACGGGCCGCCTCGGCGAAGCGGACCACCCCGTAGAAGCCGTCGTGGTCGGTGACGGCCAGCGCGGTGAGCCCCAACCGGGCCGCCTCCTCGGCCAGCTCCTCGGGGTGGCTCGCGCCGTCGAGGAAGCTGAAGTTGGTGTGCGCGTGCAGCTCCGCGTAGGGCACCACGCCGTCGGGGCGGGTCAGCTCCGGTGGCTGGTACCGCTCGCGGTGGCGACTCCAGGCCGGCGAGTCACCGCCGTCGGCGTCCACGGCGAGCGGATCCACCACGTGCAGGTGCCGCTCGGCGCGTGGCCGTCCGCCGCCGGCCCGGCCGGAGAGCACGCTCTCCAGCTCCGACCAGGGCATCTTCGGGTTGTGAAAACTCATCCGGCCGCCCCCAGACCGACCACAACCGGATTGATCCACTCGACATCACGGAAATCGGGCTGTCCGAAGAGGTGGGACACCCCGACTTCCGGGAAGTCGAGTCGATCATGGCCGGCTGAACGCTCAGTCATAGATCGCCTCCACCAGCCACTGCCCCGACTCCACGGCGAGCAGCAGAGCGGCACCGTCGGCGAGGCTGACCTGGAACCGGGCCCGGCGGCGCGCCTCGGCCGGCGCCCACCAGCGCTCGTCCACCGGCCACGGCCCGGCCCAACCCACGATCTCCGCCGGCTGACCGGTGCCGACCACCAATCGGGCCGGCGGGGCGCTCACCGCCAACCGCGCGCTGATCACCACCGGCTCGCCGGCGGCGTCGTGCACGGTCGCGGCGAGTGGGCTGGGCAGCACCACGGCGGGCGCGGGCGGCGGCAACCGACCCGGCCACGGCGGAATGCCCCCACCCCGGCCGGCCGCGGGACCAACACCGCCACCGCCACCGCCACCAGCACCTGCACGCATGCCCGCGCCCGCGCCGGCGCCCGCGCCCATGCCTGCGCCTGCGCCCATGCCTGCGCCCGCACCCGCGCCTGCGCCTGCGCCTGCGCCGGTGTCCACACGGGCACCGGCACCGGCACCCATGCCCACGCCGGCAACGGCCGGTGGGCCGGGTCGGGTCGGGAGCCGCTCGTCGCCCCACGGCACGAGGCGCACCTGGTCGGCCGGGGAACGCCCGCCACCGAGCACCGCCGTGACCACCGCCTCCGGGCCGAGGATGCCCTGAACCCGGTTCAATGCCCGGTGCGCCCGCTCCCGTTCCTCGCCGGTCTCCCCCCAGAGGCCGGTCTGCAGGCCGGCCTGGGCGACCACCCCGTCCGGGATCAACCGCAGTCGGATGATGCCGGCCGTCGGGCGGGCCGGGCGGGCGCCGGCGCGACCGTTGCTGCCGGAGAGCCAGCCGTCGAGCTGCCAACGCACCCGGTCGGCGATGGCGGCGGCGGTGAGCAGACCGTCGTGCCGCCACACCCGGTGCAGCTCCTGCCCGTGCTCGGTAACCGCCTCGATGCCGAGTCGGGTGCAGGCCAGCCCGTGCCCGGCGAGCCGGTCGTGCAACTGCTCGGCCAGGGCACGAGCGGCGAACGCTGCCGCGTCGACCCGGTCGATCGGATCGTCGTACCCGGCGGTCACCGTCAGGTCGGCCGGCGGCTGCCGGACGGCGAGCGGGCGGTGGTCCCGGCCGGCGGCCAGCCGGTGGGCCAGCGCGCCGTCGAACCCGAAGCGGGCCAGCACGTCGCCGGCCGGTAGCGCGGCGAAGTCACCGAGGGTCCGCACCCCCAGCCGGCGCAGCAGGTCAGCCAGCGCGGACCGACCGAGCGCCTCGACCGGCATCCCGGCCAGGAACGCCGGCGTCCCACCCGGCGTCACCACCCGGCCGGTGCGGGCGGCCAGCCCCGCGGCGAACACCCCGTCGGCGATGCCCACCTGGCTCTCCACCAGACACGACTGGGCGACGTGCTCGATGAGCCGTTCGGCGGCCGCCTCCTCACCGCCGAGGTAGCGACTCGGGCCTCGGGCGGCAACCGCACAGGCGCCCGGCCGGACCACCTCGATACCCGCCACCAGTTCCTCCAACGCGGCGACCACCGGCTCGAACGCCCGGGCGTCCCGGCCAGGGTCGTAGTCCACGACGGTGAGCTGCGGGCAACGACCCTGCGCCTCCCGCTTGCGCAGCCCTCGGCGTACGCCTTCGGCGCGGGCCCGCTCGGAGCAGGCGACCACCCGGTTGGCGTGCAGTACGGTGACCGGGCCGGTGGCCGGCACCCCGTCGACGATCTCGGCGGCGAGCACCGGCCAGTCCGGGCACCACAGCAGCAGGGTCCGGGTCGGCGAGCCGGTCACCCCGACCCGACCAGAGCGAGCGGCCCGGACGATCGGCCCACGGTCGACCGCACCGTCCGGGGAATGACGCGGGTGAGCTCGGCGTCGGGGAGCCAGACCTTGATCTCCTTGGGGCGGGCGGCTGCTCCCCGCCCGCGCGCCGACACGGTGACCTCCCGGCGGCGCAGCCGCCCCCGACCCTGACCGAGCCCTTCCCAGACCCCGCGGACCACCTGCAGCGTCACGTCCGCGCCGTCCCACCGGCCGTACGGGACGAGCACGCTGCCGCGCTGCCGGGCCCGGGCGGCCAGCCGGGTGGCGACCGAGGCGGAGACCGCAGCCGGTACGGCGGTGACCACGACGTCCACCCCGTCGATCAACGCGGCGACCACAGTGGCCCACTCGGGACCCGGATTCGGCACCAGGGCGAGCCGGTCCAGGGAGATGCCCAGCTCGGCCGCCGCGCCCGCGCCGAACGTCGGCACCCCGACCACCGCACACCACGAGCCGGCGCGGGACGCCTCGGCCAGCAGTGCGAGCACCAGCGAGGTGCCCCCACTGCGGCGGGGCTGACCGGCGGCGACAGCGATCGTGCTGCCCCGGCGTAGACCCCGGTTGGGCAACAGGCCGATCAGCTCAGGCGTCACCGGTAGCACGCGGTGGCCGCCCACCGGATCGGGCGCGCTCGCCGGGCGTACCAGATCGGCCAGCGCGGCGGAACCCACCACCATGCGGCCCGCCATTGGACCAACCCCCCGTCGTTGCTGTGGAACAGATCAGGCCGCACCGTGACGCCGGCCGCCCGGCTTCCCTTCCAGGCGGCCGGCGTCACGGCGGTCTCACGCCGCGAGGCCGTCCAGGGCTGGTTGGTGTGCCACGCCGAGCGCGGTCTCCACCACCGTGACGAACTGTTCGGCGGCGCGGAGCAGGTCATCGGCCTCCCGGGCGCTGACCACCCGGGGGATGCCGGCCTCGGCGGCGGCTCGCTTGCTGGCCCCGGCGGCGAAGAAGCGGGCCCACTCGTCGAGCTCGGGGGCGACGGCGCAGAGCAGGACCCAGACGCTGGTGATCCGGTTGCGCCGGCTCGGGGCGGGGCGGGCCCGGGCGGCGAGCAGGGCGGCCGCCGCGCGCAGCGCCGCCAGGTGGGCGGCCGCGTAGCGCAGGCCGTCGGGTCGGGTCTGGCCGGCTTCGACCAGCCCACGGCGGGCCAGGGTGAGGAGCTGGGCAGGGGTGCGGTGCGGCAGCACGTGCGCCGGCACCGTCGGTGCCTGAGCCGGGTTGGTCGGCATGGACTGTCTCCTCCACATGGCCGGGGCGTCGGTCGGGGCGGTGATGCCGCCGACGAGACGCCGAGGTCGGGTGGGTGCGGAGGAAGACGCACCGGGGGTGGCCGGCCGGGTGTGGATGCTTCCCCACACCACACCCGGCCGGCGTACCGGCGGGTTCGTCGCCCGCCGCCCGGGGGTCGTGGGCGGCGGGCGACGCTCCTGCCTGATGGGACCGGGCTCGCGACTGCCCGGAAACCCAGGTGCGGCCCGCGGAGCCGCACCGGCCGGAACTGGCGCCGCGAAACGCCGCGCTCCGGCTGGTTGGAACGAACGTTCGAGGCAATCGAACACTCGTTCTAACTGCTGCTGACAGTACACCTCCCCTCCGACGAAAATGCAACGTGTGACGCGCCAGGACTCGCCGTGACCTGTGCCGAGGTGAACCGGCGCACCCAGACCGGGAAGAATGACGGGATGCAGCCACACCCGAACGTACGGGCGGTGCAGGACGCGCTGGACGGCGCCGGCGCGCTCGACGGCGCCGGTCAGCCCAGCACGGTCCGACTCCTGCCCGACGCGGTGCACACCGCGGCGGCCGCCGCCGAGGCGCTCGGCGTCGAGGTGGGCCAGATCGCCAACTCGCTGATCTTCGACGCGGACGACGCGCCGCTGCTCGTGCTCACCTCCGGCGCGCACCGGGTGGACACCGCCGGTCTGGCCGCGTCCATCGGTGTCACCCGGCTGCGCCGGGCCACCCCGGAGTTCGTCCGCGAGCACACCGGCCAGCCGATCGGCGGGGTCGCCCCGCTCGGGCACCCTCGGGCGCTGCGCACCCTGGTGGACACGGCGCTGGCGACGTACCCACAGATCTGGGCGGCGGGCGGCGTACCGCAGGCGGTCTTCCCGACCACCTACGCCGAACTGCTGCGCGTCACCGCCGGCACCCCGGCCGAGGTGGCGTGAGCGAGCGGAGCGAGCGAACCAGCCGGCACAGCAGCGATGCGCTCGCGCCGCCGCGAAGCGGTGGCGTGAGCGAGCGGAGCGAGCGAACCGGCCGGCACAGCAGCGACGTACCGGAGCTGGTCACCCTGCACGTGTGGCGGATCGCCCGGAGCGCGCTGCCCCGGGCGCTGACCCGGATGGCGGTGGATCCGCGTCGGCTGCGCGCCCTGCCCGGCGTCCGGTTCGGCAAGCTGCTGGGCACCGGGACGGGCACCGGCTTCGGCCCTGGTGACGCCGACCTCACCAGGTGGGCGGCGCTGACCGTCTGGGACTCCCCCGCCGCGGCGGCCGGCTTCGACGACTCGCCGGTCGGGCGGGCCTGGGCGCGCATCGCCCAGGCGCAGGTCCGGGTCGACCTGCGTCCGCTGAGCAGCCGTGGCGAGTGGTCGGGCGAGCGGCCGTTCGGCGAACCACCGGGCGGGCGGGTGGCCGGGCCGGTGTTGGCGTTGACGCGGGCCCGACTGCGGGCACGTCGGGCGGCCACCTTCTGGCGGGCTATCCCGCCGGTGGCGGCGGCCCTGCGGGACGCGCCGGGGTTGCTCGCCCGGTTCGGCGTGGGCGAGGCCCCGTTGGGCTGGCAGGGCACGGTCAGCGTGTGGCGCGACCCGACGGACCTGGTGGCGTTCGCGTACCGTCACCCGGAGCATCGGGCGGCGATCATGCGAACCCCCACCGCGGGTTGGTACGCCGAGGAGCTGTTCGCCCGGTTCGAGATACGCGACGTGGTCGGCGACCGGACGGTCCTCGGGTGGGTCGCCGACGGCGACCAGGCGACAGTGAAGGGTGGACGGGCATGAGGTTGGTGCGCTGGACGCCGGACGACCTCGTCCGACGACTGGACGATGTGGTGGCCGTCTACGGCGAGGCGATGGGTTACCGCACCGATCTGTTGGAGGCCCGGCGCGGCTACATCGCCACCCACGTGCGCCGGCCGGGGTTCCGGGCCGTGGCCAGCCTGACCAGCGAGGGTCACCTCGCCGGCTTCGGGTACGGCTATCTGGGCAGCGCCGGCCAGTGGTGGCACGACCAGGTGCACCGGGCGCTGGACGGCCCGACCCGCAAGCGCTGGCTCACCCACTGCTTCGAGGTGGTCGAGCTGCACGTCCGCCCGCCCGCGCAGGGGCACGGCCTGGGCGCCGGCCAGTTGCGGGCGCTGCTCACGATGGCCGAGGGCGACACCACGCTGCTGTCCACCCCGGAGGCGGAGGAGCAGACCTCGCGGGCCTGGCGGCTGTACCGGCGCTTCGGCTTCGTCGACGTGTTGCGCGACTTCCACTTTCCGGGTGACGAGCGGCCGTTCGGCGTACTCGGTCGGGACCTGCCGCTCGATCCCCCCGCGTCATGACCCGACGGATCTCCTGGACGCTGCTCGGCGTCCTGGTGTTCGCCCAGATCTGCTACCCGCTGACCACCGGCACGACCCGGGCCGGGCTGACCGTGGCCACCGTCGTGCTCGGCTGGCTGCTCTCGGTCGGTCACGCGCTGCTCAGTCGGGGCCCCCGGGTGGCGGCGGCGCTGGTCGCGGTGGCCACCGGCGGTGGGTTCGCGATCGAGGCGATCGGGGTGGCCACCGGTGTGCCGTTCGGCAGCTACGACTACTCGGGTGAGCTGGGTCCCAAGCTGGCCGGGGTGCCGTTGATCATCCCGCTGGCGTGGACCTGGATGGCCTGGCCGGCCTGGCTGGCCGCGGTCCGCCTGACCGGCGGCGGCACGGCAGGTGGTGGCACGACGGCCGGGCGGTGGGTGGGCAGGATCGCGCTGGCCACGCTGGGGCTGGCCGCCTGGGACCTCTTCCTCGACCCGCAGATGGTCGCCGAAGGCTACTGGGTCTGGCGCGACGCCACCCCCGCGTTGCCCGGCCTGACCGGCATCCCGGTCAGCAACTACCTGGGCTGGCTGCTCTTCGCCGTGCTGCTGATGAGCGCGCTGCGCCCGCTGGCCGGTCCGACCGCCGAACGCACCGACCGGCGGGACCACCCGATGGTCGCGCTCTACCTGTGGACGTACTTCTCCAGCATCCTGGCCCACGCCGTCTTTCTGGACCTGCCCGCCTCGGCGCTCTGGGGCGCCGCCGGCATGGGGGTCACCGCCGTGCCGCTGACGGTGACGCTGCTGCGTGCCCGCCGGCACGGCGAGACCCGCCAGGAGGATCACCGGCCGGACCGCACCGGCGTCGACGCGACCCGATGACCGTCCTGTCCGTCCTGCTGGTCGCCGTCGCCGCGTTGACCGCGCACACCTGGGTCAACGCCACCCGCTGGCTGCGCCGGCCCACCGACGCACCGGACGAGGTCGGCGAGTCGGTGGCCGTGCTGCTGCCGCTGCGCGACGAGGCCACCCGCGTCACGCCCTGCCTGCGCGCCCTGCTCGCCCAGCGCGGCGTTCCCGGGCTGCGCGTCGTCATCCTCGACGACGGGTCCACCGACGGCACCGCCGACGTGGTCCGCGCGGTGGCCGGCGACGATCCCCGGGTCACCGTGCTCACCGGGGTCGCCCCGCCACCGGGCTGGCTGGGCAAACCGCACGCCTGCTGGCAGCTCGCCACCCGGGCCGCCCCGGAGGCCACCGCGCTGGTCTTCGTCGACGCCGACGTGGTGCTCGCCCCGCACGCCGTCGCAGCCGCCGTCACCGAGCTGCGCGCCGCCCGCGCGACGTTGCTGTCGCCGTACCCCCGAATTGTGGTGGCGACGGCGGCGGACCGGCTGGTCCAGCCGTTGTTGCAGTGGCTCTGGCTGACCTTCCTGCCGCTGCGCGCGATGGAACGCTCGCCGCGGCCGTCGCTGGCCGCGGCGGGCGGCCAGTTCCTGGTGGTGGACCGGGCCGGTTACACCGCCGCCGGCGGGCACGCCGCGGTCGCCGACAAGATCCTGGAGGACGTCGAGCTGGCCCGCGCGGTCAAGCGGGCCGGTGGTCGGATCGCCCTGGCCGACGGCTCGCGGCTGGCCACCTGCCGGATGTACGACGACTGGCCGCAACTGCGCGACGGGTACTCGAAGTCGCTGTGGGCGTCGTTCGGGCACCCGGGCGCGGCGGCGGCCGTGGTGGCGGCGCTGCTGCTGCTCTACACCGCCCCGCCGCTGGTCGCGCTGGGGTTCGCCTGGACTGCTCCCCGGGTGTCAATGGTTGCGCTCATCGCATATCTGCTGGGGGTGGCCGGGCGGGTGCTCACCGCCCGCGCGACCGGCGGCCGGTGGTGGCCCGACGCGCTCGCACACCCCGTGTCGGTCGTGGTCCTCGGCTGGTTGACCCTGCGGTCGTACCATCTGCGGAAGCGACGCCGCCTCACCTGGCGGGGCCGTCCGGTCAGCTAGGGAGGGCACGGCATGGCGCGGATCGTGGTCGTCGGCGCCGGGGTGGGTGGCCTCGCCACCGCCGCCCGGCTGGCCGCCACCGGGCACCAGGTGACCGTCTTCGAGGCGGCCGACACGGTCGGCGGCAAGCTCGGCCGGTACGCGCACGACACCCCGGCCGGGTCGTTCCACTTCGACACCGGACCGAGCCTGCTCACGCTGCCCGAGGTCTTCCACGATCTGTTCGAGGCGACCGGGGCGAAGCTCGACGAGTACCTGGACCTGGTCCCGCTGGACCCGATCGTCCGGCACGTCTTTCCCGGCGGCGGCCCGACCCTGGACTCGTGCGCCGACCCGACGGAGTTCGCCACCCGGATCGGGGCCGCCCTCGGTGACCGGGCGGCGGCCGACTGGCAGCGGCTGTGGCGCCGGGCCGCGCGGGTGTGGGAGGCGTCCTCGCGGGACATCCTGCGCCGTACCGTCGACTCCCCCCGCGACCTCGCGTCGCTGGCCTGGCGGCTGGGCGACCTGGCCGCCATCGCGCCGGGCCGCAGCCTGCGCGGGCTGGGCCGCCGGCACCTGTCCGACCCGCGGCTGCGGATGCTGCTGGACCGGTACGCCACCTACACCGGCGCCGACCCACGCCGGGCGCCGGCGGCGCTGGTCGCGGTGCCCTACGCCGAGCTGGCCTTCGGCGGTTGGTACCTGCGCGGCGGGCTGGGCACGCTCGCCGACGCGCTGCTGACCCGCTGCCTGGACCTCGGCGTGGTCGTGCAGACCGACACCCGGGTCACCCGGATCGACGCGACCGGCGGCCGGGTGCACGGGGTACGCCTCGCCGGTGTCGCCGCGCCGGTGCCCGCCGACGTGGTGGTGGCCAACGTGGACGCCCTCACCGTCTACCGTGACCTGTTGCCGCACCCGCGTCGGCTGGCCGGCCTGGCCGACCGCAGCCTCGCCGGTTTCGTGCTGCTGCTCGGCGTCTCCGGCGACTCCGGGCTGGCCCACCACAACGTCTTCTTCCCGCGCGACTACGACGCCGAGTTCGACGCGGTCTTCGGCGACCCGGGTCGGGGCGTACGGGCCCGGCCAGCGGCCGACCCGACGGTGTTCGTCACCGTGGCCGACGACCCGATGACCCGACCGGCCGGGCACGAAGCGTGGTTCGTGCTGGTCAACGCTGCCCGGCAGGGTGTCGCCGGTGGGGCGGTCGACTGGCGACGCCCAGGGCTCGCCGACGCGTACGCCGACCGGATCCTGGACGTTCTGGCCGAGCGCGGCGTGGACGTGCGGGACCGGCTGCTGTTCCGTGAGGTGCGCACTCCGGCCGACCTGGACACCGCGACCGGGGCGCCGGGCGGCGCGATCTACGGCACCGCCGGCGGTCTGCTCCGCCCGGCCAACCGGGGCCCGGCGCACGGACTGTGGCTGGTGGGCGGCTCCAGCCACCCCGGCGGCGGGCTGCCGATGGTGACCCTCTCCGCGCAGATCGTCGCCGAGGAGATCGGCCCCGCCTGGTAGCCGGGTGGGACGCTGCTCAGCCGGCGTGGTCGGTCAGCGGCGTGGTCGGTCAGCCGGCGTGGTCGTTCAGCGGCGTGGTCGGTCAGCGGCATGGTCGGTCAGCCGGCGTCGAGGAGCGCGCGGCGGACGGTGGAGAGCAACTGCCCCAGCCCAAAGCCGGCGAGCAGCACCCAGACCGCGGTCGCCATGGTGATGGTGCCGGCGGCCAGGTCCGGCTCGATCAGACCGGCCAGCCCGGCGACCACCAGACCCGCCAGCGCGACCGAGACCCGGGTGGGTCGTTCGCCGACGGTCACCGCGCCGATCTCACGCATGCCGGCCAGGGCCGCGCGGGCCCGGACGTACTCGTGCAGCCAGGACAGCGCACCGGCCGCGACGACCAGCCCGCCCGGCGCGCCGACCAGCCAGAACGCCAGCAGCCAGGCCACCTCGCCGAGCCGGTCGGCCAGCGAGTCGTAGACGTAGCCCAGCCGGGTGGTGCGGTCGGTGGCGACGGCGACGGCGCCGTCCACACTGTCGGCCACGGCGGCGAGCAGCACGAACAACGCGCCGAGGAACGGGCCGTCGCCCGGCCGGGTCGCCAGCAACGGTACGCAGAAGCAGAGCAGCACCCCGACGACGGTGACCGGGGTGGGGCCGACCCGCAGCCGGCCCAGCACGTACCCGACGTGGTAGGCGAACCGCAGCCAGGCGCGTACCACCGGCGCGGCGACCCGTGGGTCGAACCCGCCGTGCAGCCGCGCCCACGCCGTGGCGTACTGGTCCCAGTTCAGCTGTGTGCCCACCTGGGGATCAACCGTCGTGCCGGGCATCAGGTGTCGCCGACTCCCTGTTCACACCCGCGCGCCGGCCTTGAGGTTCTGCCAGACCTCCCGCGTGGCGGTGGACCGGTTCAGGGTGATGAAGTGGATTCCGGGGACGCCCTCGTCCAGCAGCCGGCGACACATCTCGCTGGCCTGCTCGATGCCGAGCTGGCGCACCGCCTCCGGATCGTCGGCCACCCGCTCGAAACGCGCCGCCAGCGCGGGCGGGAAGGGCGCCCCGGAGAGCTGCACCGACCGCTCGATGGTGCCGATCTGGGTCACCGGCATCACCCCGGCCAGGATCGGGGTGGCGCAGCCGGCGGCGGCCACCCGGTCACGCAGGCGCAGGTAGTCGTCGGCCTCGAAGAACATCTGGGTGATCGCGAACTCGGCGCCGGCCCGGCACTTGCGGACGAACTGCGCGGTGTCGCTGGCCACGTCGGGTGAACGGGGGTGCTTGTACGGGAAGGCCGCCACGCCGACGCTGAAGTCGCCGGAGTCACGGACCAGCCGGACCAGGTCCTCGGCGTAGTCGACGCCCTCGGGATGCCGGACCCACTCGCCGCCCGGGTTGCCGGGCGGGTCGCCGCGTACGGCCAGCACGTTGCGCACCCCGACGCCGGCAAGCCGCCCGATGACGTGTCGCAGCTCGGCCACGGAGTGGTTGACGGCGGTCAGGTGGGCCATCGGCAGCAGGGTGGTGTCGGTGGCGATCCGCTCCGTCACCGCCACGGTGGTGTCCCTGGTCGAACCGCCCGCGCCGTAGGTGATCGACACGAACGACGGACGCAGCGACTCCAGCTCGCGGATCGCCTGCCAGAGCAGCCGCTCCCCCGCCTCGGTCTTGGGCGGGAAGAACTCGAACGAGAACGTCGGCTGCCGGTCACGGATGAGCGCCCCGATCGCCGGCTGCGGATTGGGGAGTACCGAGGGAAGACCGAGCGCCACGACCCGACTCTAGCGGGCGGCGCCACCGTGACCCAGAAGCTTCCCACCGTCGTGGACGAGTCGTCCGCTCCCGGCGGGCCGCGTGTCATGGTGAGCAAGCAACGAGCGAGCGGCCGGGAGGATCGGGAGTACGGCTCAGGTGAGGTCGATCCAGTAGTCCAGATCAACCAGATGCGCGCCTGACGATGTGCGCCACCTCGACCACGCGCTCACCGACGCGTGTGGTTCATCGTCGTTGTGGACGCTTGATCCTTCCGTCGCCTACCGCTGCCACAAGAACCCGCAAGCCTGCCAACCGGACAAAGATCCGCCGCTTTTCCACTGCGTCGCCCTTTTTGTCAAGCTTATAACCATCCAACCAAACCCAACCGTCATAGGTAATCCAGTCCGTCACGACCCCGATCACCCTGAACGTAATTGGCCTTGTGAACTGAACGCTTGCCTCCTTGGTGAGAAGCAGAATGTCACCCGGATTGGGCTTCATCGACATTCCTCCTCTCCCGCCAACTCTTCAGGTGAGCGCTGGCCTCCACCAGCCGAGGGCACGAACCGTCCGGCCCGCACTTCGAGCAGACGTTGCGGTGGTGAAAGTCGATCACGTAGCTGGCCATGATCACGAGGAACGGGGGTTCCGGTCGAGGCTCCTCACGCATCATGACGGCTGGCCTGCTGGTTGCGACGCTTCGCGGCTTGGCGCTTCGTCTCACTCCGCCCGAGTGCCCCAGCGGTGCGGCACGCACCTACCTGCCCGGGGGAGCTCGTCCGCTGAACAACGTCTATGGGCCTGCCTGGCCTCTGGAACCACTTCCAACGGCGCATCTGTCCTCCGCATCGTCGTTTCCTGCACGATGCCGAATGGCGACGGGACCCCTACACAGCGTTGATGTATGTTCATTGAGCGTCACGGACGTCCAATGAGGAGAGCGGCTGTGAACCATGGACTCATTGCAGCGATGACCGAGGCTGGCGAGACTGCTGAGAGTCTCGCAGCCCAGACCGGTGTAGACCCCAAGACGGCACAGCGATGGGTGAGCCGTGGGCGCATCCCTCGACCGGTAGCACGCTCACGAGTAGCAGCGATTCTCGGCAGGGACGTAAAGGACCTTTGGCCGGACGTACTCAAGAGACGCGAGCCATCTTGGTTCCGTCAATGGGTCGACCTTGAGCGGGAGGCGCTGGGGCTTCGATGGTTCGAGCTGGCGTGGGTCCCAGGGCTGTTGCAGACGGAGGCGTATGCCAGGGCCACGCTGGAGATGGAGTCACTGACTCCGGAGGAGATAGACGCATTCGCCTCAGCTCGCATTGAACGGCAGTCAATCCTTCACCGCTCACGGCCTCCGTTGCTGGTGGCAGTCATGGACGAAGCAGTCCTTCGCCGTCCAGCCAGCGCCAAGGATGACGGCAGTCTGATGCGTGCTCAGTGCGAGCACATCATTGCCTGCGCCGAGCTGTCCTGCGTGCGGGTTCATGTCGTCCCGTTGGGTACGCCGATGCACCCGGGGCTGGGTGGGCCCTTCATCATGGCCGAGCTGCCGGATGGAACCCGGGCAGCCCACATCGACGGGCAGGTCCGAGCGCAGATCATCGAGGATCGAGCGGAAGTCGCTACCCTGGAGGGACGGTGGTCGCGCATAGTTGGCGAAGCGCTCCCCCGAGCGCAGTCTCTCAACCTCATCAGGGAAGCGGCAGCATCATGGACCTGACCAGCGCACAGTGGCGCAAGAGCACGAAGAGTGGCAACAACGGCGGGGCGTGCGTTGAGGTTGCTGGCAACCTCCCGGAAATCGTTGCCATCCGGGACAGCAAGGACCAGCACGGGCCAGCGCTGGTTGTCGGCCGGAACCAGTGGCAAGCCTTCGTTGCAATCGTCAAGACCGATGCCCTGAGCTGACTGCGTCGCGGAGGGAAAACCCCTCAAAGGATGTTCGTGCCGGCAATTTCAGACAAATAAGGTCCTCTACCCAATGGATAGAGGACCTTATTTCTTGGAGGAGAATCCTCGACTATCGACCAGACCTACGTTGGCCTGCTCGCGGGGTTCCGGCAGGGGAAGTCGTCGTACCCCGGGGGTAGGAATGGGGGGCGCGGAAGGGGCGGTGGGGGCGGCCGGTTCCGGCGCGGGGGTCACGCAGCCGAGGTGTGCCCGGGCCGTTCCGCGCGGGTGGGCGTCACCGCGTCGACGTCCCGCCGGGAGGACCCATGATCTCGCCCGCACCGCCGTACCGCACGCAGCTCGGGCCCCTGCTGGTCCGGCATCGGCTGGCCCGGGGGTGGAGTCAGCGGCGGGCCGCCGCCGAGTTGTGCGCCGCGGCGGGCGTCGCCACGTTGAGCCGCCACGAGGTGTCCCGGTGGGAGCGGCAGCGACGCGTACCCGGCGGGTTCTGGCTCGGCTGGCTCGCCGTCGTGCTGGACGTACCGCCGATGGTGCTCGCCGAGGCGGCCGCGCGCACCCGGCGGACCGGACCGTCAGCGGTCGGTGGGTCGGGCCGGCGCGGCGCGCCGGCTGCGCGGCCGGCCGGGCGGGCCGGTGGGGGTCGTGCCCGCCCGCGGCCCGGCGGGACTACGCGTGGCGGTGGGGCGCGGGCCGCGGCGAACCGCTAGCGTCGTGGCGTGACCCATGCTGCTCCCGTGTCCCCCGTCGACCGCGCCGGCCTGCGGCAGCGGGTCGACGAGGCGCTCACCGAGTTCCTGGCCGGCCAGCGGACCCGGTTGACCCTGGTTGACCAGGCCCTCGTTCCGGTGGCGGAGGCGATCGAGGCGTTCGTGCTCGGTGGCGGCAAGCGCCTACGCCCGGCGTTCGCGTACTGGGGATTCCGAGGCGCGGGCGGGGTGGACGGCGACGAGGTGCTCACCGCGCTCGCGGCGCTGGAGTTCGTGCAGGCCAGCGCCCTGATCCACGACGACCTGATGGACCGTTCCGACACCCGGCGGGGCGAACCGGCGGTGCACCGGCGGTTCGCCAGTCGGCACCGGGCGGCCGGCTGGGGTGGCGACGCGGACGGGTTCGGCGACGCCGCCGCGATCCTGCTCGGCGACCTGTGCCTGGTGTGGTCCGACGAGCTGCTGCACTCCGCCGGTCTGGACCTGCGGGCGCTGGCCCGGGCCCGGCCGGTCTTCGACGAGATGCGCACCGAGGTCACCGTCGGGCAGTACCTCGACGTGCTGACCCAGGCCACCGGGGACACCTCGCTGGAGCGGGCCGGCAAGGTGGCCCGGTACAAGTCGGCGAAGTACACCGTCGAGCGTCCGCTGCTGCTCGGCGCCGCGCTGGCCGACGCGGGCGAGGAGATCCGGACGACCTACTCGGCGTACGGGTTGCCGTTGGGTGAGGCGTTCCAGCTCCGCGATGACGTGCTGGGGGTCTTCGGCGACCCGGCGCAGACCGGCAAACCGGCCGGGGACGACCTGCGCGAGGGCAAGCGCACCTATCTGGTGGCGGCGGCCGTGGAGACCACCGACGACGCGGGCCGGGAGCTGCTGCTCGGTCAGCTCGGCAACCCGGACCTGGACGAGCAGGGTGTGGCCCGCCTGCGCGAGCTGATCCAGGCGAGCGGGGCCCTGACCCGCACCGAACAGCGCATCGTGACGCTCACCGACACGGCCCTGGCCGCCCTCGCCGCCGTCGATCTGGACACCGAAGCCCGCCAGGCCCTGGTAGACCTGGCCATAGCCGCCACCCGCCGAGCCGACTAACCCCCCACCCCCTCCCCCGCGCGCGCCCGCCCTTTCGCCGGGTTGATCACGAAGTTATTGCCGCGACACGCCGCGCCGGCCGGCAACAACTTCATGATCAACGAAATAGGGAGGGGTTAGTCCTTGTCGCCTCTGGCGAGGTGGCCCGTTCCGGGCTGAAAATCGTGTTGGTCGCTCGCTGACGTCGTT